>DAOVBF010000013.1 GCA_030673955.1 Deltaproteobacteria bacterium | reverse complement strand
CTCCGCATCGTGGGTGAGCGAGAGTGAGAAGCGAAGCGCCGAGGTCGACTCGACCTCGCGCGCGGCTCGATGCAGGACCAGGGTCGGCTCGCCGCTGGGCCGACGTTCCACCTCGAAGTCGCAAAGCCGCAGCCCCCTCGCGCAGTGGGAGCGGAGCAGCGCGCGGCCTGCGCACTTGGCGGCGAAGCGGGCGGCCAGGTTTTGAGTGCCGTGGCGCTTGCGGCGGGTGTACGCGATCTCCGCGGGACTGAAGATCCGCTCCAGGAAGCGCTCTCCGAAACGCTGAAGGGCGTGCTCGAAGCGGGGGACCGAGACGAGAGCCACCCCGATCCCCTGGAGCTCAGCCGACAAGCGCCTTCATCTCCTGGACCGCGCGCTCCATCCCGAGCAGGACCGCCCGCGACACGATTGAGTGTCCGATCGAGAACTCCACGATCTCGTCGACCTCGGCCAGCGGCGCCACATTCCGGTAGTCGAGGCCGTGTCCAACGCCAACCTCCAGGCCGACTTTCGCCGCCACGCGCACCACGTCGAAGATGCGCGCGAGCTCCTGGTCCCGGTCCGGGCCCGCGTTTGCATAGCGCCCGGTGTGGATCTCGACGGCCTGCGCCCCCACGCGATGCGCCGCCTTGATCTGTTCGAGGTCGGGGTCCACGAAAAGACGGGTCGAGACACGGTTCTCGCTCAAACTCCGCACGATCTCGCCCACGGTTCCGCGCTCGGTGCGCACGTCGAGTCCGCCCTCCGTCGTGAGCTCCTCCCGTCGCTCGGGCACCAGGGTGACCGCGTACGGGCGTACCTCGAGCGCAATCTTCAGCATTTCCGGGGTTGCGGCCATTTCGAGGCAGAAGCGCTCGTGGACAGTCTGTCGCAGGAGTCGCACGTCCCGGTCCTGGATGTGCCGACGGTCCTCGCGCAGGTGGACCACGATTCCGTCCGCCCCAGCCAGCAGCGCCAGGGTGGCCGCCGCAACCGGATCGGGCTCCAGCCCTCCCCGCGCCTGCCGCACGGTGGCCACGTGGTCGACGTTCACCACGAGCCGACGGCCGCTCACCGCTCTTCCTCCCCGATTGCCTTCCGGATCTGCGCACACACCTCTTCGGCCAGTTCGCCGATCCGGCGCCGGTCCTTCCCTTCGACCATCACACGCGCCACGGGCTCCGTTCCAGAGTAGCGCACGTGGATCCGTCCGCGGCCCTTGAGGTCCCGGTCGATGCGCTCGAGCGTAGCCTGGACCCCCGAGAGCTCCTCGAGGGGCGGCTTCTCACGCACCTGCACGCTGCGCATCACCTGCGGCACCGGGTCGATCACGTCCGCGAGCTCCGAGAGCGGACGCTCGTGACGCCGCAGCATGGCCAGCACCTGCAGGGCGGTCAGCATGCCATCGCCCGTGGTGTTGTGATCCAGGAACACGATGTGGCCCGATGGCTCGCCACCGAGGTTCAGCTTCTCGCGCTGCATGGCCTCCACCACATAGCGGTCGCCGACATCGGTCCGCAGCAACTGGATGCCCGCGCGTTTCAGAGCCAGCTCCAGTCCGAGATTGCTGAGCACGGTGGCCACCACGGTATTGCGCGCCAGTGCCCCGCTCCGCTGCATCTCCAGGGCGCACATCGCGAGCACACGATCCCCGTCGACCACCTCGCCACGCTCGTCCGTGAGCATGACACGATCCGCGTCGCCATCCAGCGCGATACCCACGTCCGCGCGATAGCGACGAACCAGCTGTGCCACGGTCTCGGGGTGGAGCGCACCGCAGCCGTCGTTGATGTTGGTCCCGTTGGGAGAGGCACCGGTCGGAATCACCTCCGCGCCCAGCTCTTCGAGCACCGTGGGCGCCACCTTGTAGGCAGCCCCGTGCGCACAGTCGATCGCGATCCGGAGCCCGTCCAGAGACAGCTTGTTTGGAAACGTCTTCTTGAGAAAAACGATGTAACGTCCCGATGCATCATCGATTCTGTGAGCATGTCCGACATCGGCCCCCACCGGCCGCTGCCGCTTGAGCTCCTCGGAGCCCATGAGCGACTCGATCCGGGCCTCCAGCTCGTCCGGCAGCTTGAACCCGTCGCGCGAGAAGAACTTGACCCCGTTGTCCTCGAAGGGGTTGTGAGAAGCGGAGATCATGGCGCCCGCCTCGCAACGCATGTCGACCGTGAGGAATGCCAGTCCCGGCGTGGGCATCGGTCCAACCTGGAGGACGTGCACGCCCATGGAGCACAGGCCCGCCGCCAGTGCATCCTCGAGCATGTAGCCCGAGCGCCGCGTGTCCTTGCCGATCAGGACCCGCCGCTCGCCCTTCTCCGACGGCATCAGACGGAAGACCAAGGCCAGGGCACGTCCCAGCTCGAACATGACCTCGCCCGTCATCGGGTAGACGTTGGCTCGCCCTCGAATGCCGTCCGTCCCGAAGAGCTTCCGCTCACCACTCACTGGTCCCCCTCCCTAGGACTCACCACCCGTCCCGGGCAGGCGCTCAACGCGCACCTCCACGCGCACCGGCTTGCCCCTCTCCTCTCCTGCCCGCCAAACGTAGGCCACGCCGAGAGAGAGCGGAACCTCCTTAACCGTGGTCTCCCGCAGTCGGCTCACGTCCACGCGATCGGTCACCACCTCCCGCAGCTGCCGGACGATCTTGCGCGCACCCTCGAGCCGCACCTTCGTGGGCTCCACGCTGACCGACGCGATGCGGTAGCCCTCAGGTGGCTCCCCCACCACATCGACCCGCACCGGGACCCGCTTGCTGGCGACCGACTCGATCTCGAGCACCACGGTCGAGGGTGAGCGCGCCAGAATCCGGGCGCCCCTGGGCAGGGAGAGGCGATCGTCCGTCACGGGGTACGTCCTCTCGCCGGGCTTTGCCCCCTGGAGGGAGATCGGGTAACGAACCAGCTCTTTCTCCGCGGACCGCACCGCCGCCAGGCTGCCCTTGATCCGCACGTTGATCTCATCCACCGAGCGACTCATGACGACCAGGTCCGGCGGCACGTTCTCGATGGCGATGGGCAGATCGAGGCCTTGCTCGACGGAGCGGAAGCCCTGCGCGGTCGACCAGAGGACCACTGCAATGAGCAGCGCGATGACCTTGTAGAAGAAGTTGTTGAAGATCCACATCGCCTAGCTCGACTCCTGTGGCAGGCGTGCAGACTCGGCGGTCGCTTCGCCCGTCTCCACACCTTCGCGCCGCACATCGCCCATCAAGCGACGCAGCGCCTGCCGCAGCATAGAACCCTCGAGGTCCTCCGAGATCTCGCCGCCCACCACCAGGGACATCCGGCCCGTCTCCTCCGAGACAACCACCGTGATCGCGTCCGTCTCCTCGGCGATCCCGATGGCGGCGCGGTGTCGGGTTCCCAGGGTACTGGGGAGATTGTTGCGCAGCGCCAGCGGCAGGATGCAGCCTGCGGCTGCAATGCGGCTCTGTCGGATCAACACGGCGCCGTCGTGCAAAGGGGAGTACGGCAGGAAGATCGCAATCAGCAGGTCGCGCGTGAGCTCCGCGTCCAGGCCCGTTCCCAGCTCGAGGTACTCCTCGAGGCTGAGCTCGCGCTCGATCACGATCAGCGCACCCACCCGCCTTTGCGCCAGAGACTGGCAAGCCCGAACGATCTCCTCGATGGCCAGGGCCTTCTGACGCGGCCCGCCGGTAAAGAAACCCTTGCCCACACGCGAGAGCGCACGTCGGATATCCGCCTGGAAAATGACAATGACGATCAGGACGCCCCACCGAAAGAAGTTATCGAGCAGCAAGCCCATTGTCGGAAGCTCGAGCCGCTCGATCAGCAGCCATAACAGGACGAGGACCAGCAGGCCGAGTGTCATCTGCGCGGCACGCGTGCCCTTGATGAGCAGGAGCAGCCAGTAGACGGCAGCTGCGACCAGCAGGATGTCCAGCGTGTCCCAGAACAGGTGATAGTCCGCGGAGAGTGTCGTCCAAAGGACATGCAGCCACGTGAACAGGGCCTCGATCATCCTCTGGCACCCCGAATCGCCTGTGCCACGAGGGCCGCTTCCCGCGCGGCCCGAACATCGTGGACCCGCACGGCCGAGGCGCCGGCGAGCACGCACGCCGCGACCGCCGCCAGCGTGGCCGGCAGGCGATCCTCGACCGCTGCACCGGTGATCTTCCCGAGGAAGCTCTTGCGCGAGGGACCGACCATCACCGGGTAGCCCGTCGCCACCAGCTCCCGCAGCCGTGCGACGAGCGGGAGGGTATGACGGAGCGGGTCCTTGCCGAAGCCGAGGCCCGGGTCGAGCCAGATGCGTGCCCGAGGAACGCCGGCCGCCTGTGCAGCCGTGGCCTGCGCCAGGAGCTCGCGCTTCACATCCACGACCACGTCGTCGTAGTGCGGCGCGTCCTGCATCGTGCGCGGCTCGCCCCGCATGTGGTTGATGATCAGCAGCGCGTCATGCTCCGCACAGACGCGCGCGAGCCCCGGATCCCGGAGACCCGCCACCGCATTGACGACGGACGCGCCGTGCTTCAAAGCCTCGTCGGCAACCGTGGCGCGGCGCGTATCGATCGAGATCGGTAGCTCGGTATTTTTGCCGACAGCCTCGATCACGGGCAGGACCCGATGCTGCTCCTCCAGCTCGGAGACAGGCCCCGCGCCGGGTCGGGTCGATTCGCCGCCGATATCCAGCACGTCCGCCCCTTCCTCGCAGAGCCGGAGGGCGTGGGCAAGCGCACGATCGACCGAGGCGTATCGGCCTCCATCGTAGAACGAATCCGGCGTGACGTTCACGATCCCCACGATCGCGACCGACTCCGCGGCACGGGAACCGCGGAATCCCCAGCCGCTTCCGTGCCCGGCCATCCCGACTATCCGGGGATCGGCTCGGGGTCGGGGATCGTCCTGTCTCGCAAGGGTGCCTTCACCTTACCCCCTCTCTGCTGGGCTCCCGACGGAGCCAGCACTTCCGTCGTGGTCTGTGAGAAGGGGGGGAGCTCGCGCCCCTCGACGAGGAGCTCAAGCTCGCTCTCGCCCAGGGTCTCTCGCTCGAGAAGCGCCGCGGCGATGCGGTCGAGCGCATCCCGTCTTTCGATCATCCGATTCTTGGCCAGCGCGTAGGAGTCGGTCAGGATCGTGAGCACCTCGTCGTCGATCTCCCGAGCCCTGTCCTCGCTGTGATCGCGCAGACGCGTGATGTCCCGGCCCAGAAAGACCTCGCCACCGCTGTCGCCCAAGCTGATCGGGCCCAGCCGCTCACTCATCCCGTAGCTACACACCATCTCGCGCGCGATCTGCGTGGCCCGCTTCAGGTCATCCGCAGCACCCGTCGAGAAGTGCCCAAAGACCACCTCCTCCGCAGCGCGACCGCCCATGGCGTGGGCGATCCGGGCCAGCAGCTGCCGGCGGAACATGATGTTGCGGTCTTGGGTGGGCAGGGTCTGGGTCACCCCCAGCGCCATGCCGCGCGGGATGATCGACACCTTGTGCACCGGGTCGCAGTTCTCGTCGAGCACAGCCACGAGGGCATGGCCAGCCTCGTGGACGGCGATCACGCGCCGCTCGTCCTCGGTGAGCATGAGGCTCCGCCGCTCGCTACCCATCAAGACCTTGTCCTTCGCGACTTCGAGGTCCTGAATCGTCACCGCGTCGCCCTCGCGGCGGGCCGCGATCAGCGCCGCCTCGTTCACCAGGTTCTCGAGGTCGGCACCGGAAAATCCCGGTGTGCCGCGCGCAATCAACTCGAGATCGACGTCGGGCGCGAGGAGAATGCGGCGCACGTGGACGCGCAGGATCGCCTCTCGGCCGCGCAGGTCCGGTCGGTTCACGACCACGTGCCGGTCGAAGCGTCCTGGCCGCAGCATGGCGGGATCCAGCACATCCGGCCGATTGGTCGCCGCGATGAGGATCACGCCCTCGTTGGACTCGAAGCCATCCATCTCGACCAGCAATTGATTGAGCGTCTGCTCGCGCTCATCATGACCGCCCCCCAGTCCCGCACCCCGGTGGCGACCGACGGCGTCAATCTCATCGATGAAGATGATGCAGGGCGCGTTCTTCTTGCCCTGCATGAACAGGTCGCGCACGCGGCTTGCGCCGACCCCCACGAACATCTCGACGAAGTCGGAGCCCGAGATGCTGAAGAAGGGAACCCCGGCCTCGCCGGCAATGGCCCTCGCCAGCAGGGTCTTGCCGGTACCCGGTGCCCCGACCAGGAGAACTCCCTTGGGAATCCGGCCGCCGAGGCGCGTGAACTTCTTGGGGTCGCGCAGGAAGGAGACGATCTCCTCCAGCTCCGCTTTGGCTTCCTCGATTCCGGCGACGTCCTGGAACGTGACGCGCTGCTCATTCTCCGAGAGCAGGCGCGCCCGCGCCTTCCCGAAGCTCATGGCCTTGCCACCTCCGGATTGAAGCTGCCGGAAGAGCAGGAACCAGAGCCCGATGAAGAGGATCATCGGAAGCCAGCTGATCAGCAGCGTGTTCCAGAGGCCCGAGTCGTCGCGCGGCTCGTAAACCGTGTCAACGCCGTGCTCACGTAGCAGCCGGCTGCGCCGCTCGTCCTCGACGGGACCGAAGCTGCGGAAGCTCTCGTCCGAGCGGGTGCGACCCTCGATGACCTGGTCCTGGATGCGGACCTCGGCAATCTCGCCGTTCTCGAGCCGCTCCATGAACCGCGAATAGGTGAGCTCGTCGCTCTCCTCGGGGGTGCTACTCCAGAAGCTGAAGATGGCCAGCAGAACCAGCATCCCCATCGCCAGGGTCATCATATTCTTGTAGAACTGATTCAAGGGGTCTCCCGGGGGCTTTCGCTCTAAGCGCGCGAGATTACTAGAAATTCTAACAACTCTCCGGATACGAGGAAAGCGGCTCGGCGACCAGCTCCCAGCCACTGTCACCCATACTGTGTTCCATTTGCCGGCGCGCAAGTCCCACGACCCAGACCACCTCTTTGGCCCACTCCACGACGACGGCGCGCGCCCTCGCCCTACGAGACCATCGGGCGGCGGAAAAGAGATCCTGAAGAGGGACAGTGCGTACCTTTTCCGACGGCCGCATGCGGTCTCCAGGCAGGGGGCTTCGAACAATCAACGGGCTGAGAGGGTCCCCGGGGACCCGGAGCGACTCCAGGCCTGAGCCACGACTCGCCACCCGTCTCCATGTCAGACGTAAATCACGCTCCGGCAATTCGAGTGATTCGGGTGGGCGCAACACGGCGGAGAATGAGGGCGGAAAGCGCGGCCCGGGTTCCGGCCCGAGCCAGAACCGATCCCGGTCGCAGAAGAGCAGCATGCTCTGCGGCAGCGAGAGCGTCTTGCCGCTCTCCGCCCACTCGAAGAAGCGCGCCACGCGTTCGAGATGCGACCCGGAGATCCGCTCCGAGAGACCGCGACGAACGAACAACTCCGCCAGGGCTCGCATGCGCAGCGCCGGGGCCAGGGACACCAGGGGAGCGGGATCGATCCAAACGCCCCCGTCCCGTTCCTCAAGTGCCCGCTCCAGCGCGGGAACCACGGCGTCCTGCATCCACATCGCCGCCTCCCGGGCGGACTCCGTCAGCTCGCCAAGCTTCCGCACCGCGACGGGATGGATGGCCTCGAGGACCGGAATCACTTCGGCACGAAGCCGGTTGCGGGGGATGGCGAGGTCTTGATTGCTCTCATCGTCGCGCCACGGCAAGCCTCGCTCGCGGAGATAAGCACGCAGTTCCTCCCTCCGGATCCGCAGCAGCGGCCGCAAGAGCCGCCCGTCGGCAGAGCGCGGTGCGATCCCCGCCAGGCCCACCGGGCCCGTTCCGCGGATCGCACGCAGGAGCACCGTCTCGGCCTGATCATCGAGGTGATGGGCGGTCGCGATGTAGCGATAGTCGCCTTGCTCGCGGAGCTCTTCGAGCGCCGCGTAGCGCAGGGCGCGAGCACGCGCCTCCGGCGAGCGACCATCCCTCGCGGCGGCGTTCACCCGTGCGAACAGAAACGGCACCCCCAGCGCATGTGCGCGCGCACGCACGAACTCGAGGTCGGCGTCCGCCTCCGGACCACGAAGTCCATGATGGACATGCGCGACACCAACGCGCTGTCCCAGCGCCACCAGGATCTGAAGCAACGCGGACGAGTCCGCACCGCCCGAGACCGCCACCAGCACCGGATCGGCTCGCCGGACCCCCTGCGCACGCAGAAAGGACGAGACTTCGAGGTGCACCTTCGCCACCCAAGAAGAATAGGTCGGAACCGCCAAAGGCCCCAGCCCCAAAGCCCCGCCCAGGCTCAAACCTTGGCGACAGTTCGCCGAAGATTCCGAGAGACACGAACTGCGTCCGTCTATCCGGGATCGGGCACGATCCAGGGAGGCGATCGGCGTCAGGAGAGAGTGGCGTGGCAGGGAACGAGAGCCAACTGCCGGAAGGGATCGGTCAAGTGCTGACGGGGCTGCTGGCCTGGCTGCAAGAGCTCCCGACCCACGAGCCCGCGATCCTGATCGCGCTGGCGAGCGCAGCTCTCGTGCTCGCCTCGGTCTGGGCCACAGCTCGTCGAAAAGAGACCGAGCCCGAGGAGCCTCAGGACACGGAGACACGTATCCAGGCCTTGATCGCGCGCAACCGCTACGAAGACGCCGGACAGATTCGCCTCGACCAGGGCGAGTTCGACAAGGCCCGCGCGCTGTTCCTGAACAGCGGGAATCTCAACAAGGTGGCGCTCTGCTACCTCTCGATGAAGCAGCAGCGTGAGGCCGCGGAGGTGTATCGCGAGATGGGCCGCCATGCCGAGGCCGCCCACTACTTCCAAATCGCGGGCGAGTGGAAGGAGGCCGCGACCTCTCTTCACGCACTCGGCAGCTTGCGCGAGGCCGCGGAGCTCTTCGAGCGTGCGGGCGATCTCGGAAAGGCCGCCCACCTCCTGAGAAGCCTCGGCGATGCCGAGAATGCAGCGCGCCTCTTCGAGCGCGCAGGACAGGGGGCGGAGGCCGCGGCGGCGCTGCTCGTCGCATGCGGCCGTGAACCAGCCGTCCTGCGGCGTGCCGGGGAGCTCTTCGAGAACGCCGGTGACCCACGCCGTGCCGCCGAGTGCTTCGCGGGCGCGGCGGACTGGCTCCACGCCGCGGAGCTCTTCGAGGGGATCCGCGAGTTCGCGCTCGCTGCGCAAGTCTACGAGCGCGCGGAGGCCTGGGGCCGCGCGGGTGCGGCGTACGAACGCGCCGGCGCCTATCCCGAGGCGCGTACGAACTACGAGCGCGCGGGTGACACCCTGCGCGCCGTGCATCTGGCTCAAAAGCTCGGGAACTCGCTCGATGCCGGACGAGGTTTCTACGAGCTCGGGTCGTACGAGCGCGCGATCGAGACGTTGCAGGGAGTGGGTCCGAATTCGCCGCAGCACCGCGCGGCCACCGTGCTGCTGGGGCGAATCTTCCTCGAGAAGGGACTCTTCGAACGGGCGAAGGAGAAGCTGCGCGCAATCACGCCCGAGCAGCCGCGGTCGAAGGAGGACCTCGAAGTGCTGTTGCTCTTGGCCGACGTGCACGAGGGCGCGAACGAGCTGCTTCCCACCTCACACCTGCTGGAGAGAGTCCTCGAGTTCGATCCGAACTTGGAAGAGGTTGCCCAGCGCCTCGAGCGCCTGCAGGAGCAAGCTTGGGGCGGCTCCTCATCCACCGCCGCGGAGTATTACACCGACCGCTACGAGCTCGGAGACGAGATCGGCCGCGGAGGCATGGGCATCGTGCACCTGGCGTACGACCGCGAGTTGGAGCGACCGGTTGCGATCAAGTTCCTTCCGAGTGAGCTTGCGGTTCAGGAGAGCGCCGTGAAGATGATCCGGCAGGAGGCACGCGCAGCCGCGGCGATGAATCACCCCAACATCGTGCACCTCTACGATGCCGCCGTGATCGGGGGTCGCCCCTGCATCGTGATGGAGTACGTTCGGGGTAAGACAGTGCGGGACCTCATGCGGATAGCCAACAAGAAGCAGAAACGGGCCCTTCCGGCTCGGCGGGTCGCCGAAATCGCCCGCGATACTTGCTACGCACTCGAGTACGCACACAGCCAGAACGTGATCCATCGCGATGTGAAGCCCGGCAACATACTGATCCCGGAAGACGGCGGTGCAAAGCTGATGGACTTCGGCATCAGCGAGGTCATCGAGTCGGGGACGCAGCCCGACGGAGGCAAGCAGACGAAAGGAACGCCCCAGTACATGCCTCCCGAGCAGATTCGGGGTCAGGAAATCGACGGGCGAACCGACCTCTATGCGCTCGGCATCTCGATGTTCGAGATGCTGACGGGTTTACGCCCCTTCCGCGGCAAAAACATCATGGACCAGCAGCTCAGGGAGCCGATGCCGGACCCGCGCGAGCTGGTACACGAGATCCCCGAGGACTTGGTCGCCATCGTCTGGAAAACTTGTGAGAAGCAGCCCGACGACCGCTACCCTGGCGCCGGAGAGATGGCGGACGCTCTCAACGCTTTCCTGGAGCCCCCGGTGGGGTAGCTGCGGGGCCCGGCGCACGGCGGCTTGCGCCACCCGCTCTCCGCGCCGCTCCGCGTCGCTGCGCGCACTGCTTCGCGGTGCTTGCGGTAGCGGGTCCCGCTGACT
>DAOVBF010000191.1 GCA_030673955.1 Deltaproteobacteria bacterium | reverse complement strand
ATGAGTCTAAACACACACAGGACATGACATTGATCGCCATCAGAGAGCGTGAATGAAGAATAATGACCAAACGGATTCAAGTCAGACCCGGTCGGCTCCGTAAGGAACCTTGCACCCCCTGTGGCGAAGGAGGGATCGACCTTGCAGGGGCACATCTTCCATCCACGGCCTGCCTTCACGCTCGTCCTGCTCATGAGCGCGCTGGGCGGCGTGTCCTGCCACTTCGGCGGGCCGCGCGACCCCGCGCCGGCCCAGCCCAGGCTCGAGCGCGTTCAGACCATCCTCCAAGAGCGCGCATCCCGCCTCAGCCTTCGCGTCCGCAAGCGTGTGGCCAACGAGCTGGCTCGAGCCGAGGACGAACACGGGCTGGATCCACTTCTGCTGCTCGCAGTCATCGACCAGGAGAGCCGTTACGATCCAGCGGCGCGGGGACCCAAGGGCGCGCTCGGTCTGATGCAAGTCCGACCCTTCGTTGCACAGGAGGTGGCTGGGCGGCTCGGCATCCCGTGGGAGGGTTCCGCGACGCTTGTGGATCCCGTTCTCAACGTCCGAATCGGCGCCGCCTACCTTGCCGAGATGAGGCGGATGTATGCTGAGGAGAAGCTCGCCCTCGCGGCCTACAACATGGGTCCGTATCGAGTGAAGCGCATCCTCGCACAAGGCCGAGCGCCGAAGAGTCGCTACGCAGCGCTCGTGCTGGAAGGCTACGGAGCGCTTCGCCAGCGCTTCTCGGTCGCGATCGGCCCGGCCGCCCTCTAGGCGGCAGCGCGGAGCGGGGATCCGGAGCCGCACAGCGCGAGAATTATGGAATACTGCGGGGCGCGAGGGAGAGCGGCCCATGCGTCAGATCTGGATTCCCAAGGCGGGCCTGCCCGAAGTGCTCGAGCTGCGCGAGGCGGCGGATCCCCTGCCCCGCCAGGGCGAGGTTCGGATTCGTGTCGAAGCCGCCGGCGTGAACTTCGCGGACATCGTCGCTCGATTGGGTCTGTACCCGGATCTGCCGCCCATGCCGGTCGTGCCGGGTTACGAGGTGGCCGGCCGCATCGACGCGGTCGGAGAGGGCGTTGGGGTCGACTGGATCGGTCGGGATATCCTCGCCTGCACGCGCTTCGGCGGCTACTCGGATGTCGTGTGTGTGCCGGAGCACCAGGCTTTCGCACGCCCGGCCGAAATGAGCGCCGAGCAGGGCGCCGCCTTTCCGGTGAATTATCTCACGGCGTATCTGCTCATCGAGCTGATGGGCGGTCTCGGATCGGGGGAGACCGTACTGATCCACTCCGCGGGGGGTGGTGTCGGCATCGCGGCCATTCAGCTTGCGCGACGGATCGGTGCTCGCATCATCGGCACCGCCTCCGCCGCCAAGCACGATTTCCTGAAGTCGATCGGCGTGGAGCACTGCATCGACTACACCACTGAGGATTTCGTGAAGCGCGTGCGCGAGCTGACGGGGGGAGATGGGGTGGAACTCGTGATCGATCCGGTGGGCGGAGCCTCGTTCAAGAAGAGCTTCCAGCTCCTCGCACCGAGCGGGCGCCTGGGGATGTTCGGCATGTCGGCATCGGTCACGGGGAAGACGCGCAGTCGGCTCGCGGTCCTCAAGGCCGCACTCTCCGCGCCGTGGTTTCAGTTCAATCCCTTCGCGCTGATCCAACACAACAAGGGCGTGTTCGGTGTGAACCTGGGCCATCTGTGGCACCACGCGAACCGCCTCTCCGCGTGGATGGAGGTCCTGCTCCAGTACTATCGCTTGTCGGTCACCCGGCCGGTAATTGCAGCAAGTTTCTCGTTCGAGCAAGCTGCTGAAGCGCACCATTACATCCAGGATCGAAAGAACATCGGCAAGGTGCTGCTGGTGCCCTGAGCCGAAGGCCGCCACGACATGCGACGCCTCGGAGACTCACAATCGGCGTAGAATCTTGCAAGTGTGAACAACCCGCTTCGCCTCGCCTCTGACCGGAAACAAGCAGATGCGTGGTCGCTCGCGCTCTCCTCGCAGGGGATCGGCTCGCGACTCACGCGCACCTCGCAGGGGTGGGTGGTTGTGGTAGCGGAGGCCGACGTCGACCGGGCTACCCGCGTGCTCGACGCCTACGATCACGAGAACGCGGAAATGCCCGAGCCACGTGCGCCGCCGGAAGAATACGGCCCCACGGGGGTCGGCCTGGCGATGGCCGGGCTTCTCGCCGCATTCTTCTTCGTCACCGGACCACGAGACCCAACGGCTGCCTGGTTCGAGAAGGGAAGCGCCTCCGCCGAGCTGATCTTACGCGGCGAGGTGTGGCGCACGGTCACCGCCCTGACACTCCATGCCGATGTCCCGCACGTGCTGGCCAACGCGGCCTTCCTCGCGGTCTTCGCGACGGCCGTGTGCGTAGCGCTGGGTCCGGGGTTGGGATGCGGGCTGCTGCTGCTCGCGGGCGCGATCGGCAACGCGCTAAACGCCCTCGTCCACGGCTCGGGTCATTCGTCGGTCGGCGCTTCGACCGCTGTCTTCGGCGCGATCGGAATTCTCGGCGGTCTTCGCTTCGCGCGCGGGCGCGCACATCGCCCCGCCCGCCGTCGGGTCTGGCTGCCCCTCGCCGCCGCGCTCGCGCTGCTGGCCATGCTGGGCATGGGCGAGCGCTCCGACACCGCGGCGCACCTACTCGGGCTGCTCGCGGGGCTTGCCCTGGGCTGGGCCACGGGCGCGACGCTCGTCCGCCCCCCGCGTCCGTCCGTGCAGCGAATCTATCTGGCAAGCGCCGGGGCAACCGTGGTCGCGTGCTGGCTCCTCGCCCTGCGCTGAGCGTTGGGGGACAGAGGGCTCGCGCCCCTCGGAGCGTGGGTACGTGCGTTCAGTCGAGCTGGATCGTGCCCGTTACGCTGACGGTCACCTCGCTTCTCCCCGCCTCGACGGCGGGCGGAGCGACCTCCTGCCGTGTGACCGCCATGACACGCCCCGCGGGAATCGGGCGGATGGGCTGCGCTCCCGAGGTATGGATGGCGACCTCCACGATTTGGTAGCCGGAGGCCGCGAGGTTCTTGCGCACGATCTCCGCGCGCTCCTTGAAGCGGTTGAGTGCCGCGTCAATGAGCTCATTCTCCGTCGCGCGTCGCGCCTCGGGCGACACCGTGAACCCGAGCGACTTCAGCTGTAACTGGCTCTGCAGCTCCCCGATCAGCACCGTCATGCGATCGCTGTCCGGGCTCTCCAGCAGGACCTGCTGGCTCGCCCGCCAGCGTACAATCTGCCCCTCCCTGCGAACCGGATAGGTTTGATAGCCGCCGCTTTGGACCGTGACGCCCTTCGCCGAGCGCGCCCGCTCGAGTGCCCAGGCCATGGTTCGGTTGATCGTATCCGCGAGCTTCGCCGGATCGCGGTCCTCCATCTCCACAGCCAACATCGCTTGCATCAGGTCATTCGCCACCTGCTTCGAGCTCTGCGCCTGCAGACGGACCCGATTCATCTTGTCGTTCGCCGACGGGTCGTCCTCCGCCGCATGCGCGGGCGCGAGCCAGAACGCGAGCACGAGCCCGGACGCAACAACTCTCGAATACCAGCGCAATGCCATGGCAGACCCTCACCGAATCGTTCCGCGAGAGCTTAGCAGCAGAAGATCCCAACGTCCTCGCTCCAACCGCGCACCACGGGGCTCCCGCGGCCTGGCTCAATGCTCGTGGCGGTGGTGCAGATCGGGCAGGTGCGGGTGGCCATGCACGTACCGGTCGTGGCGGTGCCAGTGCGTGTGCCGCGTGGACGGCGTCAGCCCGGCGTGCTCGTGGAGATGGTGCCCGTCGTCGTGGCTATGGCTGTGAATGTGCTCGAGCCAATCGTGCACATGCCGATGAGAGTGCTGGCTCACAAAGAGCAAAGCGATCGAC
>DAOVBF010000226.1 GCA_030673955.1 Deltaproteobacteria bacterium | reverse complement strand
TCAGAAGCTTTGGCCTTACCTACCGATTGTGGAGAGAATTGTCTCGGAAGATAGGCACGGATCGTGCCCTCAACGGCAAGCTCATGTGGGAGACGGTGCGGAACGAATGGGTGCCTCAGCTCGAAGACTTCGCAGGTTTGCATATTCGCGTCCAAGGCGCAGAGCACTTCGATCCGAGTCGGCGCTACGTGGTTGTCGCGAACCATACAAGCACACTGGATATTTTCGCGGCGGCAAAAGCGGTTCCGTGGGGAATCTTTGTTGTCAAGAGCGAAATCGTCAAGAACCACTTTCCGGTCATAGGGGAAGCAGTTCAACGTTGTGGTCAGGTTATTGTCGACAGGAGCGATAGCGCCCAGGCGGCTCAGGCCATCAATGAGGGAATTCGAGCGTGCCCGCAGGCAAGTCCTGTTTTCTTTCCGGAAGGTACGAGAAGTAGCGACGGCCATATCGGCCGGTTCAGGAAAGGTGCATTTCGAACAGCGATGGAAAACAAGCTTCCCATTCTCCCGATCGTGATCAGTGGCACGCACCGAGCGCTTCCAAAGGGGTCGCTTCTCGGCTTGAAGAGATTCAGCGGTGTCATCGTCGAGTGTCTGCCTGCGATCGAGACTGAAGCTCTCGGATTGAGTCAGCTGGAGGATCTGAGGGATTCGGTGCGGTCTCGAATGGTAGAGGCCTACTATAAGAGCCCGCTCAATCCGCCAATGAATTAGGCCGCGCTGCGCTCCGCGTTCGATGCGATGATCTGGTAGCGGCGACGTACGGCGGCCGTATAGTCACGGGCCTCGGCGCGTGTGCGCTCTGCATCCCAGCCGGTGGCCTCTGCCGCCGTCTTTGCGATCTCCGCCAGTTCGGGGAGTCCCTGGCCAACGGCGAAGATCGCCATGCGGAGCCGACGCTCCAGTAGATCGCACAAGGTCGCAGGACACTCATTGGCGAGGGACCACGGGATTTCCGCCAGCGTGTAGCGCGATGTGCCAATGGGACGCCGTAGCGCTGGCGGTACCTCTTGGAGGAGTGTCTCGGCATGGGCCCCGTAGGTCGCGACGAGGTAGGCGCTGCGCCACGGCGCCATCCCGAAACGGCTGCACAGCTCGCGCTCGAACTCGGCACGGTCGAAGCCGTCGAAACGAAGCGGCAGCTCCGCCGTTCGGCTCGGCCTGGCTTCTGCCTGCCGCGCCGGGGGCAGCTGACGCTGAACCCGATCCATGATCGCCTCGCCCATCGCCCGGTAGGTCGTGAGCTTGCCGCCGGCCGCGGAGATCAAACCGGATGGGTCGCAGTAGATGCGGTGCTCTCGGGAGACGGACGAAGGGGGGACGTCCTCGTCTGTGCTCGCCGCGAGGGGCCGGACACCGGCGTATACGCTGCGCAGATCATTCGTCGTCAGGCCCGCCTGCGGGAACGCGTCGTTGGCGGCCGACAGCAGGTAGTGGACCTCGTCGATCGTCACCACCGGCTCATCGATCTCGTCGGTGAAAGCGTCGGTCGTTCCGAGCAAGACGACGTCGTCCCAGGGCATCAGGAATAGGTGGCGCCCGTCTGAAGCCTCGAATGTGATGGCGGTCTCGGCACGGATACGGCCGCGGGGGATGACGAGATGAATACCCTTCGCGGGGCGAAGCTCCGGTTTCGCGACCGGCCGATCGAGTCCGCGCACCCGTTCCACCGCAGGGCCCGCGGCGTTGACCACGACGTGGGCGCGGATCTCGAGGTTTCGCTCCGCCAGCCTGTCGCGGACGCGCGCACCTGCGACCCGCCCGTCGGCGTCACACAGGAACTCCACGACCTCGGCGTGGTTGGCTGCAGCGGCTCCCAGTGAGCGGGCGCTCTTGAGCGTCTCGAGCACGAGGCGGGCGTCATCTACGCGCGCGTCCCAGTAGAGACCAGCGCCGCGGAGCCCCTCGGTATGAAGGTCTGGCGCACGCTGGGCCACCTCCTCGGGGTTCAGCATCCGGAACCGCGAGCCACGCCGGAAGCTCGCGAGAGCCGCGTAGGTCCATAGCACGGCATGCACCTGCCAGAGCGGCACCTTCGAGTCCTCGTATGCGGGGAACAGAAACGGCAAGGGGCGCACGAGGTGGGGGTTCAGTCGCATCAACTGGTCGCGCTCACGGCAAGCCTGGCGCGTGATCGCGAGCTGGCCCTTGGCGATGTAACGGAGCCCCCCGTGGATGAGCTTCGAAGAACGGCTCGAGGTGCCCGAAGCAAAGTCATCGCGCTCGACGAGCAAAGCACGCAGGCCCCGGGTTGCCGCGTCGCGCAGAACGCCCGCACCGGTGATCCCGCCCCCTACGATCAGCACGTCCACGCCGTGGCGCTTGACGTGGCGGAGGTCCGCCGCGCGCTCAGCAAGTGACCAGCGCCCGTTCCGATCGGGGGCAGCGGGGTCAAAGTCGAGCGTCACAACGGTTCCTCTAGCGCGTCGGGACCGATGAGCCCTTGGGCCTCCAGCCGCTCCAGCTCGGCGAGGATCGCGGCCTCGCTGTAACTGAGCATGATCTCGAGAATGCGGCGCGCCCCTGCCGCATCGCCTGACTCGAGGGCGGCGAGGACTTGGTGGTGGGTCTCGAGGGAGCGCGAGTGATCCCGACGATCGTTGTAGTAAAGCGGACCCAGTCGCCGGATGAGTTTCGTGAACAGATTGGTGAGGAACTGGTACATGAGGTTGCCGGTCGCCTCGCCCAGCAGGGTGTTCATCTGGACGTCGAGCTCCAGGGCTGCCTCCGGGTTGCTCCCCGCCTGGGCCTCCCGCGCCAGCAGCGCGCGTGCGCGCTCGATCAGCTCCGGGGTGCGATTGCGCGCGGCGAGCTCTACGACGTGCACCGTGATGTGGCGGCGGAACTCGAGGATCTGCCGCAGGAGATCGGCCGTGACCGTGCGCCGATCTCGCAGCAACGCCTCGATCAGCTGAAGGGCGGAAGAGCCCGAGATGTCGCGAACGAAGCTGCCCTGCCCGTGCCGCACCTCGATCAGCTCCAGGAACTGGAGCCATCGGAGCGCCTCGCGCACCGAGCTCCGGTTCACGCCCAAGGCCTCCGCCAGCTCCCGCTCGTTGGGGAGACGTGCTCCGACGGGATACGCGCCCGTGAGGATGAGCGACCGGAGCCGCTCTAAGACGCCATCAACACGCCGAACGCTAGCGAGGGGTTTGAGCTCGACCGCCATTCCGGCCTCCGTGGGTTCAGGTCAGAGGTCCGAGGTCGGACCACGCCTATTGTAGCATTATCCCCCCTCAAGAAACAACCCGGCCGGGCTTCGCCGGTACCCCTACCCGGCGGGGGCGTTGAGGTCTTCGGAGGAGGGCCCAGGCGGGCTGGGCTGAGAGTGACGCCGCACGCCCCGGGGGCTGAGCTCGCTGGCAGCTGGCTAAAGCCTGGGCTCCGGAGCCAGCGCTCCCGGCCCCTGGCAAGAAATGACC
>DAOVBF010000085.1 GCA_030673955.1 Deltaproteobacteria bacterium | reverse complement strand
GTCTGGGGACCTGGCAGGGCCGTGTGGAGTCGGGCGGCGGCACCTGGAAGGTCCTCAACGATCTCGATCGCCTCGACGGCATCCTGACGCGCTAGCGGACTCCTCCAGTCCGGCACCCGGTCGCGTCGCGGCGGCGGGGTGCCGTGCCGGGGCTCCGTCTCAGCGCGCCCCCACCCGCCTGGCCGGACGCGCCGGCCGATACCGCGCTAGTACTGTGACCATTCGGTAGACTCCGCGGCTCTTCCCGCTGGGGTGGTCGTGGTTACTCAGCAGACTGGCAGAAGCGGCTTCCTGGCGCGTCTACAGGACAGCCCGACCCGTTGGATCGCGTACGGGATCGTCATGGGCTTGGCGTCCGGCCTGGTGGCCGCACTCTTCTTCCTCGCTCTGGAGGTGGCCAGCCAGCTCACCTTCGGTCTGCTGGCCGGCATGCCGCAGCCCATCCCGCCTGGAGACGCCGTCGTCCACCTCGAGGCCGTGGGCAGCGGTGAGCCCAGGCGCTGGGTCTTCTTCCTGCTGCCGGTGGTCGGAGGGTTGCTGTCCGGGCTTCTGGTCTACCGCTTCGCGCCGGAGGCCGAGGGCCACGGGACGGACGAGATGATCCGGGCGTTCCACCATCAGCGTGGCGTGATCCGAACGCGGGTGCCGTTCGTCAAGGGGATCGCCACGCTGTGCACGCTGGCGGGCGGCGGTAGCGCGGGCAAGGAAGGTCCCATCATGCAGATCGGAGCCGGACTCGGCTCGTTCTTGGGCACGCGACTGGGCCTGACCGCGCGCGATCGACGGGTTCTCCTGCTCGCCGGCGCCGCCGGTGGTCTGGGCGCCATCTTCCGCGCGCCCCTCGGCAGCGCCATCACGGCGATCGAGGTGCTCTACCACGAGGACTTCGAGTCCGACGCACTGATCCCCTGCGTCATCTCTTCGGTGACGGCCTACGTACTCTTCATCCTGCTGATCGGCGGGCAGCGCATCTTCGCGGTTCCAGAGTTCCCGCTACTGACACCGCTCGAGGTGCCGGGCTATCTCCTGCTCGCGCTGATCACGGTCCCCGTTGGCTGGGGCTATATCCGGCTCTTCTACGGAACACGCGATCGGGTCTTCCGGCGCCTGCCGATTCCGCGCCCGCTGCGCCCAATGCTGGGCGGCCTGGGCGTGGGGCTAATCGGTCTGACCTTTCCCCAGGCGTACGGAGCCGGGTGGGGTTACATCCAGGAGGCGCTGGACGGGCAGCTCGTGATTCAGACCATGGGCTGGATCCTGCTGGCGAAGATCTTGGCGACCTCCCTCACGATTGGCTCCGGGGGTAGTGGGGGCGTCTTCGGCCCCACCCTGTTCATCGGTGGGATGCTGGGGGGCGTGATTGGCTACGGTGGGCAGCTGATCGCGCCCGAGCTCTTTCCCCACCCCAGCGCCTACGTGCTCGTCGGCATGGCCAGCTTCTTTGCCGGGGTCGCCAGTGCTCCCATTGGGGCCATGCTCATGGTGACGGAGATGACCGGCGGCTACGCACTCCTCCCGCCGCTCATGCTGGTCTCGGTCGTGGCGATCCTGCTCATGCGGCACATTTCGATTTACGAGAACCAGCTGAAGGACCGCTTCCACTCCCCCGCGCACATCGCAGATCTCACCATCAACGTCCTGGAGGAGATGAACGTCTCCGACGTCTTCAACGAGACGATCGACATCCCGACCGTAACACCCGGAACGGGTTTTCAGGCGCTGCGTGAGCTGATCGTCGCGAGCCGCGAGGCGACGGTGCCGGTCGTGGATTCCGACGGGCGTCTGGTGGGTCTGCTGACTGCCGAGCAGCTGCGCCCCGTCATGGACGAGCACCAGCTCAACTACGTTGTTGTGGCCGGCGACATCTGCGCGCCGCCCTTCAACCTACACCGCGACGATGATCTCTACCGCGCCCACGAGCTCTTTCGAGCCTCCGGCTGTCCACAGATCCCTGTGCTCGACGTGGCTCGGGAGGGGCGCCCGCCGCGCATCATCGGGATGCTCGATTATCGGGACATGATGAGGGCGTACGGACAGGAGCTCGCCCGCCGGCGCGAGACATAGGGTACTTGCTCCGCTGGTAGGTTCAGTCGAAGTAGGGGGGCGCATACGGGTCGCGTTGCACGCGCAGCGCCTCTTCGATGTGGAATGGCACCGTGCGGCCCAGGGAAAGCTCCGGTAGAGCGGAGATCGAGTGGAAGCGCGCATCGCGGGTCTCTCCCGCGCCGCGCGGCTGTGCCGTCGGGTCGATCAGCTCGCCGGTGAACACCAGCTTGTGCACATGAAACAAGTACGGTGGGCTCTCGGGCTGGTGCCGGTTGTCGAAAATGCCTACGAGTCGGCGCACGCGGACGTCGACCCCCGCCTCCTCGGCCGTCTCGCGTGTTGCGGCCTCGGCTGGGCTGTCCCCGATATCCACGAAGCCGCCGGGCAGGGCCCAGCGCCCGTCGGCCCGCTCATGAACCAGCAGTACTTGGTCGTCACGGAAGACCGCCATGCGAACATCGAGCTTCGGGGTTACATAGCCCTCGTCGGCGAGCCGGTACAGGTGCTCGTACTCCGCAGCGCTCTCGGGTTGCTCGAGTGCCGCGAGACGCGCGGCGATGCGCATCAGCCGCTCGTAGCGTTCGCGGTCAAAGTGACTTTCGGTGTAGTGAAGACCCGTGCCGGCCAATCCGCGGAGCTCATCCGCGATCTCTAGCAGGGTTCTGCGCACGTGCAAGCTTTAGCGTACCGGGAGCAGCCGCGCGACTTGCGACTGCGTTCGTATCTCAGCCCACGGTCTCGATGGCGCCGCCCCGTCTGGGATCGGACGCCCCGCACTGCCCCGGGACGACCGCGTGAACGCCGCCGAAGTAAATCTCGCGCTCGCTCCAGAGATTGACGGGCCAGCGTTGCGCCAATGCCTCCGTTATTGCCTTCGGAAAGCCCGGCTCCACCTGAACCTTTTCGCCGTCCCAGTGGATCCGCGGGGCCTCGACCGCCGGGCCGATCTCCCGCTCGAAGTCGATGAATTGCGTCAGAACCTGGAGGATCGCGCTGCGGATGCGTTTGCTACCCCCGCTCCCGAGCGCAAGACGAGGGCGGCCGTCGCGCAGGACCAAGGTGGGTGACATCATCGATGACACCCGCTCCCCGGGCGGGCTCGCATGGAAGCCGTCGGGATGCAGGTCGTCCTCCCCCATCATGTTGTTGAGCATGATCCCGGTCTCCGGCACGATGAAGCCCGATCCCTCGCCATTGGAGTTCGTCATGCTGGCTACATTGCCTTCCGCATCAGAAACGCAAATGTGTGTTGTACCCCGGAAAGCCCGGCGCAAGCGATGGACGCTCTGTGCGCGAGCCTCCGGCGGAACCTCGGCAGGCGCCAGGCGGACCGTTTCTCGCAGCTGGTCCACTTCCATCTGAAGCGCGACGAGAAGCGTGAGGTGGTCTTCCGAGCCCCAGCTCAGCTCTCCCAAGCGCTGGGTCTCGAGCAGTGTGAGCGAGAGGGTCAGCAGGGAACCCCCGAAGGAGGGCGGGGGGTTCGTCAGCACATGGTGGGCTCGGTACCCGACCTCGAGCGGCGTTCTTTCGATCACCTCGTAGCTGGCGAGATCCTCCGCTGTGAGAATCCCGTCCTCGCGCATCTCGCGGTTGATCTGATCCGCGAGCTTACCTCTGTAAAAGCTCGCGGCCCCATCGCGGGGCAGTGTTTCCAGGAAGTCCGCGAGCCCCGGGTTGCGCAACAGGTCTCCGCTGGCAAACGGCGCACCTTCCCGGGTGTACAGCGCTCGACTCCGCGGGGTCAGGCGCATGATCGGATTCAGAATCTCGAGGAAGTGAGCTTGGTGATGGTTCAGCCTGACACCCTTGCGAGCCAGTGAGATGGCGGGGTTGAGTACGTCGCAGAGAGGCAATCGCCCCAGTCGCTCGTGCACGCGCAGCAAACCCCTCAGGGTGCCCGGAACCGCCACCGATCCCCGTCCGACGTTGAAGACCTGCTCGGAGGCTGTGAAATATACGGTCATCGGAATGAAGTGTGGCTCGAGCGCTGCAGCTGTACGCCCCCGACCCGGTGTGTCCACGAAGAAGTCGAAGAGCGTGGCCGCGCGACGCGTGGCGTCGTAGGCCAGTAGGAAGCCGCCGCCTCCCAGACTGGTGAGCGCGGGCTCCACAACCGTGCTGGCGAAGCCGGCTGCCACAGTGGCGTCGAACGCATTGCCGCCCGCGCGCAGGATCTCCGCGCCCGCTGTGCTTACCGCAGGATGTCCGCTGGCGATCAGTCCAAGCGAAGCGGGTTTGGGGCTCGCGACGGTCAGGAGTGGCCCGCCGAAATCATGATCCGGGCCATGGCCCAGCCCCAGACCGCGTTTGTTGCCAGCACGACCAGCGGTGTAAAACCTCCCTGCGAGAGTCCCAGGAAGCCCTGCCCGGCCTGGGGCATGACCACGAAGAGCTGCACGACGCTCGGTAACAAGGAGAGGACCAAGCCCGTTCGCACCGGCGAGAAGCCACGCCGTCTGACCAGGGGATATCCCAGCCCGAACAGGCTTCCCCAGAGCAAGCGCGGCTGCAACCAGCTCCAGCTCAGCTGCGGCGCCAGCGAGACGCCGATCGCTGCCAACAGATCGGTTTGTCCGGCAAGCCAGAATAGAAGTGAGGCGACCAGGGCTCCGACGGCGCCCGCGAAATACGCCATGCCCAGACGCCTGACCATTTCTCTTCCCCCCGCAAACGTAGACCCGGTGGACCGAGCCTCGCCCCCCTTGGGTGCAGAGGGTAACCTCTCTCGCCCGTGAATCCCGCCCCAGCCGCAGCAAACGTCCGGCTTCGATGGCTCGGTGTGCGCTAGGCTGATCCGATGCGGCCCCGGGTCATTGCCGTGATTGGCACAGGCACTCCGGACTCCGAGACGGATGCGGCGGCTCGCGAGGTGGGCCGCTTGCTGGCCGCAGCCGGCTGCGTGCTGATCACCGGCGGACTCGACGGTGTCATGGCAGCCGCGTCGCAGGGCGCACACGAGGCCGGGGGCCTGGTGATCGGCGTGGTGCCGGGGAGTTCGCCGGAAGAAGCGAATGCCTATGTGCGCGTAGCCATCGCCACGGGCATCGGCGACGCGCGTAACGTGATCCTGGCCAACAGCGCTGAGGCGTTTGTCGCCGTCGGTGGCGCGTACGGAACACTTTCCGAGATCGCCTTTGCGCTGAAGCGAGGCAAGCGCGTCGTCAGCCTCGGGTCCTGGGATGTGGATCCCGCGATGCTGAGAGCCCGCACACCCGAGGAGGCGGTGCGGCTGGTGCTGGGCTGAATCAACTCATAGCGCGTCGGGCGCCGAGAATCTCACGCCCCAGGCTCTCCAGGTCCGGCCGCGTCGGACAATCGACGTGCGTCCAGTCACCGAATGGATCCAGCAACACAGCGTGGATTCCAGCGGCACGCGCGCCGGCTACGTCGGCTGCGTAGAGGTCGCCAACGTGGAGTGTGTGCTCGGGCCGTGCGCGGGCGACCTCGAGTGCGTGCAGAAAGATACGCGGGTCGGGCTTCTCGAAGCCCACCCGGGTCGAGTCGACGACCGCGTCGAGCAGGTGTCGTAGCCCTGCGCGTACCAGGGCGGATTCCATCGTTCCGTCCGAGTTGCTCACGATCACGAGCTTGAGGCCCGCCTCGCGCAGGGCGGGTAGCGTCCCCCGGACCCCCGGCAAGACGCTCGTCCAGAGGCGCTCCCTCAGCGCAGGCTGGTTCAGAACGGCGGCCCAGCGATCGGCCAGGTCGACCCGCTCTGGCTCCTCGGTCTCCAGCACACCTTCGAGAAGCTTCCGCAGGTAGAAGCGAAAGACGTCCTGGGACTCGGTGGAATTCCCCAGCGTGATGTGGTCCGAGACCGCGGGCCGGGCAGCGGCTTCGGCGCGCGCGAGGGCCTGGGGGGGACACGAGTGCCCAACCCACAAAACCCCCGGGGGGCAACCCAACACCCAACACCACCCCCCCCAACAAGCAGTCACCCCGCCCCACCCAAAACAACCACCACCCCCCCCGCAAACACCCCCCCCCCCCCCCCCCGGAG
>DAOVBF010000071.1 GCA_030673955.1 Deltaproteobacteria bacterium | reverse complement strand
TACGAGCGGCGCCAGGATGGCGAGGTGATCGACAACGACATCGTCGAGATGCGGATGCGGTACTTCTTTCGCTACGAGATCGAACACTTGCTGGCGAGAGCGGGCTTCGATGATGTTCGGATCTACGCTGGTTTCGATGGCCGGCCCTTTGACTACGTGTCCGGCGAGATGGTCGTGGTGGCCCGGGCCACGGAGGCTGAGCGGATCGAACGGGCGGCCTAGCGGCGCTTGGCTTCCCGGATCACCGGGATCGTGATCCCGATCAGAATGAGCGCGGCACCGGCGAGACGTCCACAGGTGAGTGCCTGGCCGAGGATCCACCACCCCAGCACGAGACTCGATACGGGCTGGGCGAGCAGGATCATGCCGCCGTGGTGGCCGGGGAGACGTCGGATGCCGCCCGAGATCAGGAACCAGGCAACCGCCTGCACGCCGATCCCCAGCGTTGCCAGCCAGAGGTGTTGCTCGGCGGCGAGCGAGGTGGGCAGCGATCGCTCGGCAAAGCCGAGCAAGCTGAGGACGGCAAGCGCCAGCGTGATCTGAACCAGCAGGGCCGACTCGGGCGGGACCAGGGCGCGGCGCTGCGCCTGGCGAAGGCAGACCAGCATTCCCGCATACGCCAGGCCCGAGCCGATGCCGAATGCGAGCCCGCGCCGGTCCGTTGCGTGCGGGATGCCCTCGAGGCCACCGCCCGCGAGCAGGACCATGCCCGCGAGGATGACGGGCAGGAAGAGCCAGAAGACACGCGACGGTCGCTCCCCGAGAAAGACAAGCCCGATCAGCGCCAGCCAGACCACCTGGGTGTTGACGAGCAATGTTGCTGGCCCTGCGCCGATGTGAGCGATCGAGCGGTGCCATAGCGAGAGGTCGGCTGCGAAGAAAAGTCCCGAGAGCGCTGCAATGGGGATCCAACCTCTGCGTCGAAAAGCGCCACGTCCGTCGCCGCGCAGCAGACAGAGCGCTAGCAGCAGCGGGAGCGCGTAGATGACGCGCCAGACCGCGATCGGTGTGGGGTCCGCCTGCGAGAGCGTGACGAGGATCGGCGCGCTCGAAATCCCCAGCGACCCGCCCAGCGTCGCGAGGTAGTCGCGGACGCGGGGCTGGAGCGCCGCTCGCCCGTCAGCTCTCTGGACCATGTCGGAGAGCGGGCTGCTGCTGGGTCAGACAGTGCACCGACCCCAGACCGCGTACGAGGGTACGACACGGCGTGCCACGCACGGCACGCCCGGGGAAGAGGTCGCTCAGGATCCGAAGCGCCTCGGCGTCCTTCGCCACCCCGAAGACGGGCACGATCAGCGTCTGGTTCGCGATATAGAAGTTGGCGTAGCTCGCCGGAAGGCGAGCGCCGTCGGCTTCGATCGGGGGCGGCATCGGCAGGTCGATCACTTCGAGGGCACGTCCCCGCGCGTCCCGCGCCTCCTCGAGCTGGGCGCGGCAGCGCTCGAGCGCCGCATGGTTGGGATCGCGTGCGTCGGGCTCGCGTGCGCAAACCACCCGTGCCGGGCCCACGAAGCGAGCGATTTCGTCGATGTGCCCGTCGGTGTCATCGCCCTCGATGGCGCCCTCGAGCCACACGACGTGGCGCACGCCGAGCAGCTCCGCGAGCTGGCGCTCCAGCTCCGCTTGGTCGACCCGGGGGTTGCGTTTCGGGTCGAGCAGCACGGACTCGGTCGTGAGCAGCGTGCCCTCGCCATCCACCTCGAGCGCGCCGCCTTCGATGACGAGCCCCACCCGCTGGCTCCGAACCTTGGCCTGGGCCGCCACCCCGCCCGCCGCCGCGTCATCGCGGTCCCACGGGGGGTACTTGCCGCCCCAACTATTAAAGATCCAGTCGATTGCCAGGAGCCCCGTCTCGGCGTCTTCCACGAACGTGGGGCCGATGTCCCGCATCCAGGCGTCGTCTGTCGGCACCTCGTGAAGCTGGATCGGTCGGGCGGTGCCCAGCGGGATCAGCTGCTCGTGCACGTGCCGCGCATGCTCCGCGTTCTGCACGACCACGTGGACCGGTTCGGATGCCGACAGCTTCTCGACCAGAAGCCGGAACTCCCGTTCTGCTGCATCGAGACAGCCGGGCCAGGTCTCGGCATTGTGGGGCCACGCGACCCAGGTGGCGGCGTGTGGCTCCCACTCAGCTGGCATGCGACGCCTTTGCACACGCATGGTGGTCATCGCCGGAACGTTCGCCTCCCGCGTCCCACGCTCCGTCACGACGAGCGGCGGAAGAAGGTCAGCAGGTCAGCGTAGGCGTCGATCCGGCGGTCACGCAGGAAGGGCCACCCGCGACGCTGCTCTTCGATCCTTCCCAGTGGGCAGTCGACGACCAGAACTTCCTCTCGGTCGCTCGGGGCGAGCGCCAGCATGCGACCCTGCGGGTCGCATACGAAGGAGCTACCGAAAAACGTCAGGCTGCCTTCTCGTCCGACCCGGTTCACCGCGGCCACGAACACACCGTTGGCAATCGCATGTGCACGCTGGACCGTGATCCACGACTCGCGTTGCGCTGCGTTCTCTTGGTCGCTTTCCCCGTGTAGCCACGCGATGGCTGTCGGGTAAAACACGATCTCGGCACCGTCCAGGGCCACGAGCCGGGCGGCCTCCGGAAACCACTGGTCCCAGCAGATGAGGACGCCGATGCGCCCGGCGCTGGTGTCGAAGCTGTGGAAGCCCGTGTCACCGGGGGCGAAGTAGAACTTCTCGTAAAACTGCGGATCGTCCGGGATGTGCATCTTGCGATAGAGGCCCACCTGCGTCCCGTTGGCGTCGACGACGACCGCGCTGTTGTGGTGGAGGCCCGCCGCGCGCCGCTCGAAAACGGGCACGATCAGGACCAAGCCGAGTTCGCCGGCCAGCTTTGTCATATGCTCGGTGGTGGGTCCGGGAATGGGCTCCGCGAGGTCGAAGTGATCCGCGCTCTCGACCTGCGGAAAGTAGGGCGTACGGAAGAGTTCCTGGAGGCACACCACTTCTGCACCGCGCGCGGCAGCCTCGCGGATACCCTCCTCCGCACGCGCCAGGTTGCGTGCACGGTCCTCGGTCACGCTCTGCTGTACCAGAGCGATGCGTCGAACGGGTCGCGGCATTCGGGGTTTGCTCCGCCTCGGCCGGTCGGGGCCGGTGGCGGGCATTGTAACAAAGGCGGGCTTAGGAGCTGGTGCGCCTCTTCGATGCCTTTGGAGTCGCCTTGCGGCGCACGACCTTGGCGGCGACCTTCTTCGGCGTAGTCGCCTTTCTGCGCGTCGTCTTCTTGCGCGTCGTGCCCTTCTTTCGCGTGGTCTTCTTGCCAGTCGCCTTGCGCCTGCCGCCTCCCGTGCGCTGGGCGAACTCGAAGCCGTGTCGGCCGTTCTCCTTCAGGAAGAGAGTGGCGGAAAAGGGGCGGCCCCGTTTCGAGATGAACTCTTCCAGCATCTCGGTGCGCTTGTGCTTCACGTAGTGCTCGGCTTCGGTGCGTGTCATCTCGCGGTGGCAGACGGTCCGCGGGAAGGTGAAGGGGCAGGGCTTGGATGCATCGCCTTCGGCGCGCTCGATCGTGCTCTTGCAGACATAGTGCGTGGGTGTCTCGACGATCTCGCTCCCGTGATCCCGCGGACAGGGCCCGAGGGGGGTGTCGTCCACCTCGTACTCGGGGGTATCAATGGCGCGCTCTCCCACGCTTCCCTCGAGGGGGACGAGCTTGAGCTCCTTGCCTTCCAGCATGAGGCTCGCGCTGTAGGTGCGACCATCCTGGTACATGAACCCGTCGAGCACGGGGGTCTCATGCTTCTCCAGCAGCAGGCGCACCGTGCCACGGTCCATGTAGCGTCCGGCCTTGTCCTTCCAGAGCCGGAAGTCGCAATCCTGGTCGGGGTCTACGTTCGGGTCCTCTTTGCAGCGATAGAACCAGGACCGCTCGTAGACCGGCTTGCCGCAGCCGGGACACGGCCCCAACGCTTCGTCGTTGGGGTAGAGCTCGTCGTAGCCGAACTCGCGGGTCCGCTCCACGATCTTGGTCGTGTAGTCGACCATCTTCTCCAGGAATTCCTTAGCGGTGATGTGGCCCCGCTCGATCTCCCGGAGCTCGTACTCCATCTCGCCCGTGAGCTCCGGAGAAGCCAGGCGGTCGACATGGATGCGTCGCAACACGTCCACCAGGCGGATCCCCTTGACCGTCGGCCGCAGTGCCTTTCCGATCCGCACCACGTAGCTCTTGAGGAGGAGGTTTTCGATGATGTCGGCGCGGGTGGCCGCCGTACCGATGCCTTTCTCGTGCAGGACATCCGCCAGGTCGTCGTCATCGATGTAGCGCCCGGCGTTTTCCATGAGCGAAAGCAGGCGCGCCTCCGTAATCCGCGGCGGCGGCTTCGTCTTCTCGGCCTGGGTCTCGACCTCGAGGCTGCGCGCCTGGACGCCCTCGGCCTCGGCCTGGCCCGGCACCAGCGCGGGCAGGACCTGATCCTCCTGCTCCGTCTGGCCCAGCACGGTCCGCCAACCCGGCTCGTCGAGCGTCCGCGAGCGCGAGCGGAAGGAATGTCCCGCCACCTCGGTGACGCGCTCCACCCGTGTCCAGATGGCGGGCGGATAGAAAGTCGCGAGGAAGCGGCGTGCAACCACATCGAAGAGCCGTGCGTCGTCTCCCTTCAGGGTCGCACCGGGTACGTGACCGGTCGGAATGATCGCGAAGTGGTCCGAGATCTTGGAGTCGTCGAAAGTGCGCCCGGTGTTCTGCATGCCCTGTTTGATGAGCTGCCGGGCCTCCGCGCGGAAGGCTCCACGTTGCGCGAAGGTCTGCAGGATCTGGTCCACGGTGGGCCGATAGTCGCTGGGTAGACAGCGCGAGTCGGTACGCGGGTAAGTCAAAACCTTGTGTATCTCGTAACAGCGCTGCGCCGAGTTGAGGGTTCGCTTGGCGGACCAGCCGAGGCGTCCGTTCGCCTCTCGCTGCAAGCTGGTCATGTCGAAGAGCGGAGGCGCCGTTTCGCGACTGGGCTTGCGTGTCTCGCGCGCCGTGCCGGTCTGGCCTTCCACGGCGTTGGCGATCGAAAGCGCGCGATGCTCATCGAAGATCCGGTCGTCTGCCGCATCCGGCTGGTCCTTCTGCGCCTGGAAGCCGGGGTCGAACCAGATGCCGGCGTACTCGTGGTTCGCCTGGAAGCGAGCCTCCAGACGCCAGTAGGGCCGCGGCAGATGGGCGAGGATCTCGAGCTCGCGGCCGACCAGGATGGCCAGCGTCGGGGTCTGGACGCGTCCGGCCGACCACGCCGTTCGCTCCCTACGCCCCTTCAGGCGCCGCGTCAGCGCGCGCGTGGCGTTCATCCCGATCAGCCAGTCGGCACGTGAGCGGCAGGCCGCGGCCGCTCCGAGGTTGTCGTAGAGCTCGCCCGGCTCGAGCTGCTCGAACCCGCTGCGAATGGCGTTGGCGGTCATCGACTGGAGCCAGAGCCGCTGCACGGGCTTCGAGTCCCCCAGAAACTCGAGGATCTCGCGGAAGATCAGCTCACCTTCGCGTCCGGCATCGCAGGCGTTGATGATGCGATCGATGTCGCGGCGTTTGAGCAGCTTCTTGATCGTGCGCACACGTTCGGCGGCGCCCGCTTTCTGCTTCAGTTTGAACTCTTTAGGAAGAATGGGGAGCGTGTCGAGAGTCCAGCGCTTGTACACGGGATCAATGTCCTCTGGCGCCAGGAGCTCAACGATATGTCCGACCGAGAAAGTGACGACCGTGCGATCACTTTCCCAGAAGCCGTCATGCTCGCGGAAGCCGCCGAGAGCGGCCACGATGTCACGTGCGACGCTCGGCTTCTCCGTGATGACCAGTGCCTTGCTCACAACGTCTCCCAAGTCCGAAGGTGGTCCCTTGTAGCCCGCAGGTGTCGCGGAGGCAAGCCACCCCTGCCTCTTCGGGGGTCGGCAGGGCGGAATTGAGACCCGTGCACCAGGCTGTGGAGATCGCTCTGACTCGGCTGATGCAACTCCTTGTTCTCATAAAGGATTTGGTTGGTTCAGACGGACTGTGCGAAGCGCGTGGAGCTGATGCGAGAAGCGCGGATTCGCCGTACCAGCAGGCGGGCTTGGCCCGCCGATAACCCGCCAGGAGAGCCCGCCGATAACCCGCCAGCAGGAGCTCAAGGGAAACCCGCCTCTTGCCGTTGGGGGTTGCGAGCGCGGCTGCACGCGCAAGAGGGTGCAACGAATATGGATCGAGTGGGGATCGAGCTTCACACACGGCGTGCGGCCGACCTGCCCACGCTCCGGGCCCTTCACCGGGCGCTGGAGCAGGCGGGGGAGTCCGCAACCTTGAGCGTTGCCTCGGGATTGCCCTGCGGCTCGGCAGAGGGGATCCGGTCCGGTCCCCTTCCGTGCAAGATCCGTGTTCTGGTCGAGAGCGACGCCGACCCGGGGCCCAGGCCCGAGCGGCTGGTGGTGATCGAAGACAGGTTGGCGCCTCCTAGGGCGTCTTCGGACAGCGAACAGCTCTCGGACACGCTCGCGTCTGCCGATCTGGTTCTGGTTCCGGGCCCGGCACGCGCGCGCCATCTGGCGTCGCGGGTGTCAGGTGATGTCGTGGGGTGCGGCCTTGCCCGACTCGATGAGCTCTGGCGTGATCGCGAAGGGGCGCGCTCGCGTGCGAGACGCGAGCTCGGCGTGCCCGAGAATGGGAATCTCGTGCTGTATGCGCCCACCGCAGACCCCGTCTACTCTGCCGTGCAGGTGCTCGGCAACGAGGTCGCCGAGGTGGCTGCCGCGGGCTGGCTGGCCCTGATCCTGCCTCAGGCCTGGCCGTCCGAGTGGGTGGAGCGTCACCGCGCGCTCGTGGCCCGCATTCCCGGCCTTGCGCTCCTGGAC
>DAOVBF010000215.1 GCA_030673955.1 Deltaproteobacteria bacterium | reverse complement strand
ACTACCTCGCCGAAGCGGGACTCCTGGCCTACCTCGAGAAGCTGCGCTTCAACGTCGTGGGCTACGGCTGCACCACGTGCATCGGAAACAGCGGTCCGTTGCCGGAGCGGATCGCCAAGGCCGTTCGCGAGGGGGATCTGGTAGCGGTCTCCGTGCTCTCGGGCAATCGCAACTTCGAGGGACGCGTCAATCCGCTGGTGCGAGCCAACTACCTCGCCTCGCCCCCGCTGGTGGTGGCGTATGCGCTCGCAGGTCGCATGGGTGTCGACCTCTACAACGAGCCGCTCGGACAGGATTCCCAGGGCCAACCCGTCTTCCTACGCGACATCTGGCCCTCGTCCGAGCAGATCCAGCTCACCGTTGCGGCGTCGGTGAAGAGCGAGATGTTCCGCGAGCGTTACGCTCGGGTTTTCGAGGGCAGCGCCGAGTGGCGCGCCATCCCGGTGCCCGAGGGAAACCGCTACGCCTGGTCCGAGGACTCCACGTATATCCTGCGTCCGCCATTCTTCGAGGGAATGAAGCGGGAGACGCCGCCGCTTCAGAATATTCGAGGCGCGCGCGTGCTGGTCATGGTTGGCGACTCCGTCACGACAGATCATATTTCGCCCGCTGGCGCCATCCCCGCAGACGGTCCCGCCGGCCGCTACTTGATCGAGCGGGGTGTCACTCCCAAGGACTTCAACGCCTTTGGGGCGCGGCGCGGGAACCACGAGGTCATGCTGCGCGGCACCTTCGGGAACATCCGCCTGCGCAACCGCCTCGCCCCGGGGACGGAGGGCGGGTTCACGACCTATCTCCCCGACGGGGATGTTACGACCATCTACGAAGCGGCCCAGCGTTACGCCGCGGCGGGCGTACCGCTCGTGGTGATCGGGGGGAAGGAGTATGGCACGGGCTCGTCCCGCGACTGGGCGGCCAAGGGCACGCGCTTGCTGGGCGTGCGCGCGGTCATTGCGGAGAGTTACGAGCGGATCCACCGCAGCAACCTGATCGGGATGGGTGTGCTGCCGCTGCAGTTTCGTGATGGGGAGAGCGCGGAGTCCATGGGACTTAGCGGACGTGAGCTCTTCGACGTGCGCGGCATCGAGGCGGGTTTGAAGCCTGGCCAGGAGCTCACGCTGAGCGTGCGCAGCGACGCGGGGAAAGCGCAGGAGTTCCAGGTTCGCGTGCGTATCGATACGCCCGACGAGCTCGAGTACTACCGGCACGGCGGGATTCTCCAGTACGTGCTGCGTCAGCTCCTGGGAGTGACTGGATGATCCCGGCGGGCGAACGCCCGGCGTGGATCGAAGCGACCCTGCGGGAGGCCTTCGACCCCGAGCACCTGGAGCTCTGTGACGAGAGCCACCACCACGACGGTCATGCGGGTGCGAAGGGCGGCGGCGGACACTACCGGGTCACCATCGTGTCGGGGCGCTTCAGCGGACGCCCTCTCATCGCTCGTCACCGGCTGGTGTATGACGCACTCGGCGACGCGATGAAATCCGACATCCATGCCCTCGTCGTGCGGGCGTTCACCCCGGGGGAGTGGGCCAGGGAGTCTGGCTAAGCCTCGGACTTACGCGTCTTAGTAGCCAGGAACGCCCAGATTCGGTCCGCCTCGCGCATGCCGATCGGTCCGATGATCGAAAGCGCGAAGACATAGACGGCTGTGAGCGCCTCGATATTGGAGCCCGGCTGCGCCACGGTAGCGGCGAGCGCTGCGATCAGGATGGAGAACTCCCCCTTCGGCACCAACGAGAGGCCCACCACGGCGGCCTGGTAAGGCGGATGTCCCACGGCGCGTCCGGCGAGGAAGCCGCCCAGCACCTTTGTCCCGAAGCCGATCAGCACGAGCAACAAGGCCGGGACGAGGACATCGACCATGCTGCGAAGCTCGAGACCCATTCCAAACGAGACGAAGAAGAGCGCCGCAAACAGGGTCTGGAAAGGAAACAGGGTACGGGCGGCGCGTTCTTTGAGTTGCGTGGAGCCGATCACCAATCCCGCCAGGAACGCCCCCACAGCTTCGGAGAGTCCCGCGGCGATCGCAGACGACGCCACCAGTAGCACGAACGCGAACAGCACGAGCGTGAAGGCCTCCTCAGAGCGATGGCTAATGAGTCGCTCCAAGGGAGCCTGGTAGCGGCGCGCGAGCAAGATGAGAAGCAGCACGAAAAGCGCCGCCTTGAGGATCTGCAAACCGGTTCCCGCGGCCGTCAGCTCCGGCCCGCCGGTGATCAAGGCGTTGAGCACGGCCAGGTAGACGGCGATCGCGAGGTCCTCGAAGACCATGATCGACAGGATCGTTTCGGTCTCGGGTCGCGTCGCGCGGCCGAAGTCGACGACGCACTTGGAGACCACCGCGCTCGAGCTCATGTAGAGCACGCCGGCCAGGCAGAAGCACTCGATCCACGACCAGCCGAGCGCGAGTCCGACGAGGATTCCGATCGGGAAGTTAAAAAGAAAGTCCAGAGAGCCGGCGCGCAGGAAGCGTTTGGGCGCGCGCGCCACGGATTCCTGCGAGAACTCCAAGCCCAGCGAGAAGAGCAGGAAGACCACGCCCAGGGATCCGAGGAAGCGAACAATGTCGTTGGGCTCCAGCAGGCCTCCCAGCACGACCCCCGCGCCGATATAGAGCGGCACGACGGGCAGGCGCAGCGAGATCGAAACCACGGCTGCGAGGCCGAGGACCCCGAAAAGCACGGCGAACTGGAAGAGGTGCCCCTCCACCGAGGACTACGTGCCGGAAGAGAGATTTGTAAAGGTGCCGAGGAAGCGCTCGACCTGGTCGGGATGGCCGATCAACACCAGCGTGTCGCCGGCGCGGAAGCGCGTATCGGGAGCCGGGCTCGGGATGGATCCCTCCGGGCGCAGCACCGCGATCACGCTTGCTCCGGTCCGTGCGCGAATTTCCGCATTCTGAAGGGTAAGTCCCACGAGCGGTGAGTCCTGCTCGAGCTTCACCCATTCGATCCCGAACTCCTCGAAGAGCATCCGCTTGCGCGGATCCTCCTGCGTCACCTCGCCCCGCGAGAGGATGCGTCCCAGTTCGGTCGCCTCCTTGGACTGGAGCTGCAGGAGCGGCGTCGTCTTGCCCTCGGAGTCAACTCGGGCGAGCTCCCAATGGCCCACGCGGTGCTCCACGATCACGAGCTGCTCATCCGTTTCGATGTCGATGGAGTACTTGATGCCTACACCGGGAAGTTCAGTTTCGTGCGTTGCCATCTAATCCTCTTCAGGGGCTTGTGTGCTGGCCCCTACGCTTTGCGGCAGGCGGACGCGAAAGATGGTACCGCCTGAGGGGTCGCAGCGGAAGCTGATGGAGCCGCCGTGCTCTTCGACGATCTTACGGCTGATGTAGAGACCGAGCCCCGTGCCCACCCCCGACTCCTTGGTTGTGAAAAAGGGCGTGAAGATCTTGTCGTGAATCTCCTCGGGGATGCCTGGACCGGTGTCCGCGACCTCTAACTCGATACCCTCCTGCGTGTCCCACGTGCGGATGGAGATCCTGTGATGAGCGGGATCGGGCGGTGTGCAGGCGTGGATCGCGTTTGTCACGAGGTTCAAGCAAACCTGCGCGAGCCTCGCCCGGTCGCCGTGCAGGG
>DAOVBF010000037.1 GCA_030673955.1 Deltaproteobacteria bacterium | reverse complement strand
TGGCCAGGACCAGCTGAACGGGCGCCGTGGTGCCCGCGATCGCGGCCATCTGTCCGGGGTGGATGGCTTCCGCACCCAGCAGCCCGCACTGCGTGTCCGCGCCGCCCAGCGCCACCGGCGTACCCGCGCGCAACCCCAGAGCGGCTTCCGCATCCTTGCTGAGCACTCCGATCCGGCTGCCGCAGGGCTGGATGGGCGGGAAGAGGTGACGGGGGAGCTCCAGTCGCTCGATCAGGTCCCAGGCCCAGTCCTGGGACTCGAGGTCCACGAGCAGCGTCTCGCCCGCCTGCGAGAGCTCGGTGGCGAGCTCGCCGCACAGGCGATAGGTCACCCAATCGCTGATGCTGAGCGCCTTGTGCGCGTGCTTCCAGAGCTCGGGTTGTGTCGAAAGCCAGCGTAAGCGCGCGGCGGCGAAGATCGGGCTGGGCCAGCGGCCGCTGCGGCGATGCATTTCGGGCCCGTGAGTCCGGGCCAGCTCCATGGCCTGGATGGCTGCTCGGGCGTCGCGGTTGGGAGCGCCGAAGATCGCCCGACCGTCGGAATCGATCACCACCAGCCCGACGCGCATGCTCGTCGCGGCCACGCCGAGGACCTCGTCGGGGCCCGCGCCGGCGCGCTCGAGCGCCTCCCGGCTGGCCTCGCCGAGCCGAGTCCAGAGGGCGTCCAGCTCCAGGTCGAAACCCAGCCCTCCGGTCCCGGGGACCACGCGGTGCGTCCAAGCTCGCGAAGCTGTGCTCACCCGGCCACTCTCGATCTCGACGAGCAGGCAGCGTCCGCCGCGGCCGCCGAAATCCAATCCCATCAGGTAGCCGTGTCTCACGCTCACTTCTCCTGCGTCGCCGCCTCTCGGGGCCGGGCAAGTAGCGACGGGTCGTCATATTACCCGAGTCGAGGACACAATGTGGCGACGGGGTGGGAGGCCTCGGGCGGGGGCCCGGTCCTGCTTCCCGGAGCGTGCTGGGTCTTCCTTCGAGCGAGCGGTGGCTATGCGGAGAGGGCGAAGCAGGTCAGGAGGACCACGGCGAGCCAGAAGAGCCCCGCCAAGCTCCGCCCCAGAAGCTGAGCTTGCATGCGATCCGCCGTCTCGGGTCTCGAATCCTTCGGATCACCGGACATGGTATTTTCTCCCAGGCTGCATGCGCAGAACGCAGGCTGCAAGAGCAGTGCCAGCCCGGGTGTGGCACGTCGCCTCCTTGTTGACGCTACCTCCTGCAGTTGTGTCGCTTCACGTGCAGCGCTTTCGCGTCGGAGGACGCTACTCTCGAGCACGAACCAGGCGGAAGGAGAAGACATGCGCCTCAGGTACGGCTGCAACCCGCATCAGGCCTATTCGGTGGCCGAAGCGCTGGAGGAAGGGAAGGCGCCACTCCGGCTGCTGAACGGCACGCCCTCACTGATCAACTTCCTGGACGCGCTCAATGCGTGGCAGCTCGTGGCCGAGCTGCGCGCCGCCCTGGGGCTCGCGGCGGCGACCAGCTTCAAGCACGTCTCCCCCGCCGGGGCCGCGGTCGCAGTCGATCTCTCCGAGAGCCTGGCACGCGCCTACGAGGTCGAGGGACGGGAGCTGACGCCAGCCGCGCTCGCGTACGTGCGTGCCCGGGGTGCGGACCCGAAGAGCTCCTTCGGCGATTTCGTTGCGCTCTCGGAGCCGGTGGACGAGGCCACGGCCGACTTCCTCAAGGGGGTGGTCTCCGACGGCATTGTGGCGCCGGACTACGAGTCCGCCGCACTGAAGACGCTCTCGGCCAAGAAGGGTGGAGCCTTCGTTGTCCTGCAGGCCGATCTCGATTTTAGGCCGCCGGAGCGGGAGACGCGCGAGGTCTTCGGCATGCGGCTCGTTCAGGACCGTAACAACCGCGCCATTACACTCGCGGACCTGGACCATGTCGTGTGCGGAGAGCTCACCGAGGCAGCCAAGCGGGATCTCGTGCTCGGGCTCATCGCGCTCAAGTACACGCAGTCCAACTCCATGGGCTACGCGCTGGAGGGCCAGATGATCGGGATCGGGGCGGGCCAGCAGTCGCGCGTGGACTGTACGAAGCTGGCCGGCGCGAAGGCCGACGCCTGGCACCTCGGCCGGCACCCGAAGGTGCTCGGCCTGCGTTTCAGAAAGGGCGTGAAGCGCCAGGAGCGTATCAACTGGCGGGTGCGCTTCATCGAGGGCGACCTCACGCGCTTCGAGCAGCAAAGCCTCCGTGACGCGCTGGACGGGCCACTCGAGATGCTCACGGGGGACGAGAGGCAAGCCTGGCTCGCCGAGCTCGACGAGGTATGTCTGGTCGCGGACGGCTTCATCCCGTTCCGCGACAACATCGACCACGCCTCCCGTCACGGGGTGCGCTACATCGCACAGCCCGGGGGCTCGGCGCGTGATGCCGAGATCGAGGCAGCCTGCCGTGAGTACGGGATCAGCCTGGTTCACACCGGCCTTCGGCTCTTTCACCACTGACCGGGCCCCCTTGGCTGCGCCGCGCGAGAACCTCCACCGCTCACCCACCGGCTTCGCGACTCGGGGCCGGCCCTGCCCGGTCGTCACAGAGCCAGAGAAAAAGTCTGGAACGGCCGGGCGTTACCGGAGGGCGCTCATGCCCTACATGAAGGTATTCTAGGGCCGCTGCGATGGCTTCGGAGGACCGGGAGCGCTGGGACCGCCGCTACGTCGAGGGGTCGCACATCAAGGAGGCGGCGCCGGACTGGGTCGGAGCGCTCGGCGACGATATCCCGCGACAGGGGCGGGCACTCGACGTGGCCTCGGGAACGGGACGCGTGGCGCGCTGGCTCGCCCGGCGAGGCCTGCGGGTCACCGCGCTGGATATCTCGCCCGTGGGGCTGGAGCTTTGCCGTCAGGCCACGCTTGCAGAGGGACTGGATCTGGAGACGCTCGAGCTGGACCTGGAGCAGAGGCCTTTGCCTGCAGGTTCCTACGCGGTGGTGAGCTGCTTTCACTACCTGCAGCGTGATCTCTTCCCGGCGCTGCGCGACCGGCTCGCGCCGGGAGGTGTGTTGCTGTGCGAGATTCCTACGCGCCGTAACCTGAAGCGACACGCGCATCCGTCAGCTCGCTTCCTGCTCGATACCAACGAGCTGCTTGCACTCTGCGCACCGCTCGAAGTCGTGTACTACCGCGAAGGCTGGATCGACGATCACTCACTTGCCCGGATCCTGGCACGCAAACCCCTTTCAGCCTGACCGACCCGACGCGGCCCGGAAGCGGAAGCAGAAGGCACGGTCCGGGGTTCTAGACGACTCGGGACCCGCTTCGCAGCGGGTCCCGCTGTCGGATCGGGCGCACGCGCTGTATCGTCTTGCGCATGGTTTCCGCGTGCGCGGCTTCTTAGCGAGAGAGACCCATGCGCTCCCATGATGTCATCGTGGTCGGTGGTGGGGTTGTCGGCTGTTCCGTAGCCTTTGCGCTAGCCCGGATGGGGGCGTCCGTGCTCGTGATCGAGCGGGATCGCATTGGTGTGCACGCCTCGCGCGCGGCGGCGGGGATGCTGGCGCCGATCGCCGAGTCCTTGGGCGAGGGACCCGCCTTCCCGATGGGGCTGGAATCGTTGGATCTCTTTCCCGCCCTGGTTGACGAGATCCGGGAGCTCTCGGGGATCGATCCCCGTTACACGAAAAGCGGTCTCCTGCGCGTGGCGGAGGCGAACGAGGCCGACGCACTGCGCGAGCGCGCCGTGATCCTCGAAGCGCACGGCTGTGAGTGGCTCGATGGAGATGATCTCCGCAAGCGTGAGCCGCGCCTGGCTCCCCAGGTCGTCGGAGCCCTCTGGTCGCCGCGCGAAGGTCACGTGGATGCGTTCCTCTTGACACGTGCCTACGCCGGTGCAGCCGCGCGGCGCGGCGCGCAGCTGCGATTGGGCACCACGGTATCGGGGCTGCTCTGGGAGGGGGAGGGCGTCAGAGGCGTTCGCACGTCAGCGGGAGAGTTCTACGCGGGGGATGTCGTGTTGTGCTCGGGCGCCTGGACGGGACTCGTCGAGGACGGAGCACGGTTGAGCCTTCCCGTCGAACCGGTGAAGGGCCAGATGATCGCCCTCGAGGGTCCGGCGCCCAACCTCCAGTGCATCGTCTGGGGTCGCAGCTGCTATCTCGTTCCCCGCGATAGCAGCGTGCGCGTGGGTGCGACGGAAGAGCGCGCGGGCTTCGATGTGCGCACGACGGCGGCCGGAATATCGGAGCTTCTGAGCGGGGCCACGCGGCTGATGCCCGGCTTCGGGGAGTGCGCGTTCCAGGAGGCGTGGGCGGGGCTGCGTCCCGGGACGCCGGATCAACTGCCGTTGATCGGTCCCGTGCCCGGTGCGCCGGGACTGACCGTTGCGACGGGGCACTACCGAAACGGTGTGCTGCTGAGCGCGCTCACCGGACTCGCCGTGGCCGACTGGATTCTGGCTGCCAAGCTGCCGCCCGAGCTCCGCGCCTGCGATCCCGCTCGCTTCCAACGCCCCCCCGCGTGAATAAGCTAAGATCAATGTGAGACGTGATCTAGCCCCCGCGATCCAGCGAGGGCTGGGAGGCGCGCCATGCTTCGAAACGACCGCCGAGAGGCACCCGAATCCAAATTCCACGACTATGACTTCTCGCCCTACCTCGAGGCCCTGGGCACCAACTGGTACACCGAGGACGAGTTACTGAAAAAGATCTTGCGGCGTTTCGCGCCAAATGCGGCGACGGAGTCCGAGACGACCCTGCTCGAGTTCGGCGCGCGCGCAGCCGGGATCTACCGCGAGCTTGCGGATGTGATCGAGCAGCCCGAGAAGCTGCCCTACATCTCGCGCAAGGATGCGTACAATCGCCGACACGACCACGTCGTGATCCCACCGGAGACGGAACGCATGCTCCGCGAGGCGCACGGCGCGCGGCTCTCCGGGGGAGAGCTCAACGACTTCGTGCGCTACGCGATCCAGTTCATGCTCAACCAGAATGGCGAGTCGGGCTTCGGCTGCTCGCTGGCATGTACCGACGGGCTCATCCGTGCGCTGAGAGAGCTCGGGGACGACGAGCGCTCGAAGCAGACTTTAGGGAGACTCTTGAACAACACCGTTGAAAACTGGGTGCACGGCGCTCAGTTCGTGACCGAGATCCAGGGCGGGTCCGATGCTGCCACCAACGCCGTTCAGGCTACGCCGGTGGGCGAGGGGATCTTTCTCCTCTCCGGCGAGAAGTGGTTCTGCTCCAACTGCACGGCGGACTACTGGTTGACAACAGCGCGCCCGGGAGGAGCACCCGAGGGCGGCAAGGGCGTGGCGATGTTCGTCGTGCCGCGTCTCCGCGAAGACGGCACGCCGAACGGCTACGCGATCGAGCGGCTCAAGGACAAGCTGGGTACCCGCGCGCTGCCCACCGCTGAGATCACGTTCGACGGTGCCGAGGCTTGGATGCTGGGCCCCCCCGACGCGGGGCTCAAGAACATGGTTGCCATCGTGCTGGTCACCTCGCGCGTTCTCACCGCATCCGGGACGGCCGGCATGTTACGCGGGGCGTCGCGGATCGTGACGGCGTACTGCCGGTTCCGCGAGGCATTCGGTGTGCGCATCGACCAGCTGCCGCTCGTCGCCGACACGCTCGGCCGCATCCAGCGCGAGTCGGACCTGGCCCTTGCCGGGGTGTTCGAGACGATCAGCCTTTGGCTTGCCCACGCTCCGAACGGCCGCGCACTGGGCGATCTCGCATCGCGCGTGCACGTGAGCATCGCCAAGGCCGTGAGCACGCGTGTTACGCAGCAGCTTCTCTACGAAGCGATGGTGCTCATCGGCGGGAACGGCATCGAGGAGCGCTTCTCGGCCCTGCCGCGCCTCGTGCGCGACGCGGCTATGTACGAGACCTGGGAGGGGCCGTACACGCTCCTGCTGATGCAGGCACTGGACGACCTCGTACGCTTCGAGGTGCGCGGTCGCGAGGAAGAGTTCTTCGAGCAGGTGTGGCCGACCCGGGACGTACCGGTCGAGCTGGTTTCGGTACTGCGCGAGCTGCTCGCCGATCCGCAGTCGGAAAAGAACGTGCTTGGTTTTCGGAGGTTCGCTCACGACTATTACTCCGCCTACCAGAAGGTGGCCCTGAGCCACTACCAGTAGGCGAGTGCGGGGAGGCGGGGCGCCCGACCCGGGCGGGGTCCTCCGGTCTCCGGGCGAGTTTTTCGATCTGCGCGAGCGCGCGGACCCTCCAGGGCGAGCGCTCGATGGTCGGTGCTGCCGCTACGCGGGGACCGGGTGCCTGGCTGGATCCACTCCGGAGCGGGGGAGTTCAAAGGCTCGACCGCCGCGCCCGGCGCCTGGATGAAACCTCTGTAAAGACAGCAACTTAGCGGGTCGCACCGATCCTTCTGCGGCGTCTTTGGAGCGAGGCCAGCCGAGCAGCCAGCGCACGACCTCCGGCTTGTCGCCCTGGTTCAGGGAGGGCGGGTGCGGGAAGCTCGGGCGTGGCCGACACAACTATCGCTTCTTTGCGTTGACCCCTGAGTCCTCTTGACTAGAATCGGTATGGGGAGGAGGAGAGATGGCAGTTCGTCGAAGCAAGTCTGCACGTAAGAGGACCACCCGGAAGAAGGCCGGGCGAAAGAAGCCCGCGCGCAAGAAGAAGGCTCGAAAGAAGCCCGTACGCAAGAAGAAGGCTCGGAAGAAGCCTGCGCGTAGGAAGAAGGCTCGGAAGAAGCCTGCACGCAAGAAGAAGGCTCGGAAGAAGCCCGTACGCAAGAAGAAGGCTCGAAAGAAGCCCGCGCGCAAGAAGAAGGCCGGGAAGAAGCCTGCGCGTAAGAAGAAGGCTGGGAAGAAGCCTGCGCGTAAGAAGAAGGCTGGGAAGAAGCCCGCGCGTAAGCGGGCCGCTCCGAAGAAGAAGGCCGGCGCGCCCAAGAAGAAGGCTGCGCCCAAGAAGAAGGCTACGCCCAAGAAGGCACAACCGCCCCGGCCTAGCCCGACACCGCGCGCGCCAAGCGTCTCCGTCGCGCCCGCCGCTGCACCTGCCGCTGCACCTGCCGCCGCACCGATCACTGCACCACCCACTGCGCCGGTCAGCGTCCCGCCTCCGGGCTCGGAGCTCGTGGGGGTCGTGACCCACTACTTCCCGCACGTGGATGCGGCGGTCGTGCAGGTCGAGAGCGGCGAGATTCACGTCGGCGACACCCTGCTGTTCCTGGGACACACCACGGATTTTCGGCAGCGTGTGGATCGCATCGAGCTCGACCACCAACCGATCGAGGTGGCTCGCGTCGGTCACATCGTGGGCGTCCATGTGAGCGAGCGCGTACGCGAACACGACCAGGTCCATAGGCTCAGGAGCGGGTGAAAGGACGGGCATGGATCCGGGCGGATCCATGCCCTGGACCGTCGGCGGGACCGCGGCAGCCGCCTCTGCTGAGGTGGGGAGGGGGTAGGTTTTTTTACATCATCGGGGAAGGCGCGGGCCGAGGGTCGTCGGTTTGCGGGTGATGGCCACGGCACCGGTCTGAATAGGGAAATCCCGCCCGATCGCCCCTCGCAAGCGGTCCTGCTAGGGGGTAGGCTCCTGGTGCAGGGTGAACCTCCTCCCGAGGACCCCCGGTGTACTTCAGCGAGGGAATGACCGAGGCGCGCTTCCTCCCATGGGAGACTGCTGCGGAGTACAGAGATGCCCTGCGCCGCGCCGGCCTTCCCTGACCTCGCAGGCAGTGCAGCGAGGGAGTAGGATCGCCCGGCAGAGCCGGCTGACCGGCTCGGGGCAGGGCGGTGAGGCGCCACGATGAGCGTGGGTCACATGAAAGGCAAGCGGTTTCGGAGGAGAACCATTGCGGCCCTGGCGTTGGTACTGATCGGGGTGGGCTGTATCACGACGCCAGCTAATTTCCGCGCCACAAACCGCGGGCGGATGAACCTGCTATCGATCGGCCTTACGAGGCGTGAGGTTCTCGAGATTATGGGTACGAGAACCATGTGGATCTGTACCTATGGCCCGGCCTGTGTCGTTCTGCCGATGCTCTATATGGAGAAGGCGACGAACCCGCATCGAACGGAGACGGCGAAAGCGTCCGACGGCACAGCGCTGGAGATTTACTTCTACCAAACGGAGACCAGGAGCGCGGACGGAGCCACCACCGATGATGAGCTGAGTCCGCTCGTCTTCGAGAACGGACGCCTGGCGGGCTGGGGCTGGACGTTCCTCCGGCAGAACGCCGAGCGTTACCAGATGTGGGTCCGCTGAGTACGCAAGGCGCGCCGGCAAGCCAGCTTGATATTGATACTCAGTTTCATTATGCTCTGCCTGGATTCAGGCGGTGTGCACGCTCAGAACGCTTCTGGGGTTCGTCTCGGCGCTCTCCATCATCGCACCTGCTTTAGCGGGGCATACCTCGTCGGTCGCGGACGCGGGCGTCGTCGGCCCGTCGCCGACGCTCCGAGCCCCTGCGTTGCAGCGCGATCATCTCTTGGGCGTTCTCGACGTTCCGCGCGCCGGACTGGCCAGGCGGGGCCTCGAGCTGGAGCTGGTCTACACGGCTGAAGTCTTCCGTAATGCCCACGGCGGCCTCCGGACGCCCGGTTCATGGCGG
>DAOVBF010000102.1 GCA_030673955.1 Deltaproteobacteria bacterium | reverse complement strand
AGCGGTTCGAGAGCTCCTCCTGTCCCTCCGCAAGCACGTTCACCGAAAAGACCTTTCCCTCCTCGACGAGATTGAGGGTGTTCGACGTCTTATCGAGACACACCAGAACGAGGGGCGGGTCGAGACTCACGGAGCAGAAGGCCGAGACGGTCATGCCGTGCACGCGCTGACCGTGCCGGGCGGTCACCACGGCCACACCGCTCGCCCAGCTCGCGAGCACCCGCTTGAAGGTCTTGGCATCCACGGGCAACAGCCCCCTCCTTCCGCTTCGGGGGACGTTGGTTCAGAAGTTTACTTTAGCTCGTTAGATCGCTCGCAGGCGGCATGGGGACCGGCCTGCACCCCGGGCGTTTCTCGGCTTCTTAACCAACGTCCCCGCTCCTTACACGCACCAGCGCGAGGTCGGTGACGTTCGTTTGGGTGGGGCCGGTCACGAAGAGGTCCCCGATGCCCTGCAGGAAGGGGTAAGCATCGTTCTGATCCAGGTGGGACGCCGCATCGAGTCCCAGCGCCTCGGCGTGCGCCAGGCTCCTCCCGTCGACGAGCCCGCCCGCCGCGTCGGTCGGGCCGTCGCTGCCGTCGGTCCCTGCAATCAGCGCCGTGACCCCAGGCTCATCACGCATCGCCAGCGCAAAGGCCAGGGCCAGCTCCTGGGCGCGCCCGCCGCGCCCACTTCCGCGCACCCGGACGGTGGGCTCGCCACCCGCCACCAGCAGCTCCACGCCCTGCTCGCGCGCGCTGCGGACCTCTCGCACGAGCGTGTGCGCCAGCTCGCGCGCCTCGCCGTAGAGCACCTCCGCCAGCCTCCGGACGCGGAGTCCCCGTTCCTCGGCACAGCTCGCCGCGGCCTCCAGGGCATCCTTCAAGGAGGCCACGAGCCGATACTCCACCCGCTCCAGCAACGGGTCGTCCGGCTTCAGTGTCTCCGGCTCCCTTCCGGCGTGACCGCGCTCGAGGTGAGCGCACACCGATGGGGGGAGCTCGCGCTCAACGCCCGTCGCTCGCAGCGCGGCGAGCGCTTCGGCGTACGTGCTCGGGTCGCCGACCGTGGGGCCGGAACCGATGAGCTCGGGACGGTCACCCGCCACATCGGAGATCGCGAGCGTGAGGACACGTGCGGGCTGCGCCGCGCGCGCGAGACCACCACCCTTGATCCTCGAGAGGTGTTTCCGAACGGTGTTGAGCGCCCGAATGTCCGCACCGGATCGCATCAGAAGCTCGCTCGTCAGGCGCTTATCCGAGAGGTCGAGGGAAGGCACGGGCGCGGTCCAAAGCGCCGACGCACCGCCCGAAAGCAGGACCAACAGGCACGTCGATGCGTCGCACGCGCGTGCCAGCTCGAGCGACTCGTGGGCCGCGGCAACGCCGCGTGCGTCGGGCAGCGGGTGAGCAGCCTCCTTCACCTCGACGCCCGTCACGACGAGCGCATGACCGTCCTTGGTGACGACCTCGCCGCCCCTGCTGCGTGCTCCCAGGACCGTCTGCGCACCGCGCGCCATGGCACACGCCGCTTTGCCGGCCGCGAGAACCACGAACGGCCCCGGCCCGGGATCCTCGCGCTCCAGCGAGCGCCGCACCGCAGCCTCCGCCTCGACCGCTGCGATGGCCCGCCGATAGAGCTCGACGAGGAGCTCGCGGTCCGTCAATCCGCGCGATCGGGAACGAGTACGATCTCGATACGACGGTTGCGTGAGCGCCCCGCTGGCGTCCCGTTCTCTGCGATCGGCTGGTGCGAGCCGAACCCCGCAGCGGAGAGCTTCCCGGGATCGAGCCCCTGCTCGACCATGAAGCGAACCACGCGCGCCGCTCGCGCAACGGAGAGCTCCCAGTTCGAGGGATAGCGCCCCGTGGCGATCGGCGCATTATCCGTGTGTCCCTCCACGCGGATCTGGTGTCCCGGGAGGCTCTTGAGCTGTGTCGCGAGCTTGCTCAGCACCTCCTCCCCTTGGCGCTTGATGCGCGCGCTGCCCGAGTCGAAAAGGATTTGGTCGAGCGCACGCACCTGCAAGCGGCCACGCAGACGGTGGATCTCGAGCTTTCCGCTCTCGAGCTCTCCCTCGAGCTGCTCTACCAGGCTCCGGTAGGTCCCGCTGAGCTCCTCGATCTCGGCCTCACGGCTCCGGCGCACCTTGCGTTCACGCGCGACCTCTTCGCGCAGTGCCTCGTTCCCCTCGCGGAGATCCTCGAGCTCGTTGTGCAACGCCAAGCGCTCCTCGGTCAGGGACCCGCGCTCGAGCCTAAGCGTCTCCTCCGTCTTCTCCAGCTCCTGAATGCGCCGCTCGAACTCCCGGATGTCGAGCTCGCGCAGTTCGAGCTTCTCCGAGAGCCTCTGCGCGCGCGCGACCTCGGCCTCGTAGGTGGAGGCACGGACCAGACAACCACAGAGCGGAAGCAGAAGCACAGCCAGGAGGCCCTGGCGTGTCATACGAAGATCTCTTTGCCGAACACGAGGCTCAAGACCTCTTCGATGCGTTCGACGCGTTCGATCTGCATGTCGGCCAGGCGGTCCTTGGGGATCTCGACGAGGTCCTTTTCGTTGCGCGCGGGTAGGATGACGTGCGCGATCCCTGCCCGCTTCGCGGCCAGGGTCTTCTCCTTGATGCCACCTACGGGCAGCACCTTGCCCCGCAGCGTGACCTCCCCCGTCATCGCCAGGTCCGGGGGCACGGGCCGGTCCAGGAGCAGGCTCGTGAGGGCCACCACGATCGCGACGCCCGCGCTCGGTCCGTCCTTGGGGGTCGCCCCCGCCGGAACGTGAATGTGCAGATTACTCGTCGAGAAGATCGCGGGGTCGATACCGAGCTCGCGCCCCCGCGAGCGCACGATCGAGACCGCGGTCTGAGCCGACTCGCGCATCACGTCGCCCAACGAGCCCGTGATCTTGAGCTCGCCCTTGCCCGGCATGCGTGTCGCCTCGACGAACAGGATCTCGCCCCCCGCCCCCGTGACCGCCAGGCCGACCGCTACACCCGGGATCTGCAGCCGCCCGGCCACCTCGGGTTCGAAGCGTACGGGACCCAGTAGCTCGTGCAGATCATCGGGAGTGATGCGCTCCGGCACCTGATCCTCCTCGACGACACGACGTGCCAGCTTGCGCGCGGTCTTGCCCAGCTCGCGCTCGAGGTTCCGCAGGCCCGCCTCTCGGGTGTAGCCCCGAATCACCGTCTGGAGCGCTTCATCGGTAAACTCGATCCCGCGGCCCTCCAGGCCGTTGCGCTCGAGCTGGCGCGGCAGCAGATAGCGCTTCGCGATCTCGAGCTTGTCCTCTTCGGTGTAGCCCAGGACCTCGATGACCTCCATGCGATCCCGAAGGGCCGGCGGGATCGGCTCCAAAAGGTTGGCGGTGGCGATGAAGAGAACCTTGGAGAGGTCAAACGGAACCTCGATGTAATGATCGCTGAAGGCATGGTTCTGCTCGGGATCCAGCACCTCGAGCAGCGCCGACGCCGGATCGCCTCGGAAGTCGGTACCGAGCTTGTCGACCTCGTCCAGCATGAAGACGGGATTCTTGGCTCCGACGCGTCGCAGCGTCTGGATAATCCGCCCCGGCTGGGAAGCGACATAGGTGCGACGATGGCCCCGAATTTCGGCCTCATCCCTCACCCCGCCGAGGGCCAGACGCGCGAACTCGCGGCCCATGGAGCGCGCGATCGAGCGGCCCAGCGAGGTCTTCCCCGTACCGGGCGGACCCACGAAGCAGAGGATGGGGCCGCGCATGTCGCGCTTCAGCTTCAGGACCGCGATGAACTCGAGAACGCGCTCCTTGACCTTCTCGATGTCATAGTGGTCCTCATCCAGAATCTGGCGGGCGCGTGGCACATCGAGCGTGTCCTCCGACTCGATGCCCCAGGGAAGGTCGACGATCCACTCCAGGTAGGTGCGCAGCGTTCCCGCCTCCACGGCCCCGGGAGGCAGCGCCGCCAGCCGGTCCAGCTCGCGCTGCGCCTGCTTGCGGACCTCCTCCGGCAGCATGATCGCCTCCAACCGTTGGCGCAGGTCCTCCACCTGCTCGGCCGGGCTGTCGGACTCGCCCAGCTGACGCCGAATGGCGCGGGCCTGCTCACGGAGTACGTATTCGCGCTGGCTACGCGAGAGCTCCTCCTGGACTTGCTCGCGGATCTCCTCCTCCAGGCGGCGCACCTCCTGCTCGCGCGCGAGATGCTCCGAAAGCCGTTCGAGACGCTCGCGCACACCGGTCATCTCGAGGAGCTGCTGCCGGTCTGCAAGCGAGAGACCCAGGTTCGCGGCCACCACGTCGCCCAGCGCCGAGGCGTCCTCGAGACCCATCACCAACGCTCGGACAGCTTCGGGGATCACGGAGCTGCCTTCGGCAATTTGGCTGAACTGCGTGCTCACATTGCGCTGTAGAGCCTCCACCTCCAGGCCCGGCTGCACGTGCTCCGCGAGCGCTTCCACCCGCGCACGGAGGTACGGCTCGGTCGATTGGTGCTCCAGGATCCGTACCCGGCAAATCCCCTGCACCCAGAGCCGCTGCGTTCCCTCTTCCGTCTTGAGCATGCGGAGGATGCGCACCGCTGTGCCCACGTCGTAGAGATCCTCGGGTCCGGGCTCCTCGATCTCGGCATCTCGCGCCGCAACGGCCACCAGGAGGCGGTCTCCGGCGAGCGCCTCGTCGATGAGCCGCTTCGCGCGCTCCGTCGTGGCCACCATGGGTGTGATCAGGGTTGGAAACAAGACGGTGTTGCGCAGGGGCAGCACCGGTAGCTGCTCGGGCAGCTGCACCTCCTGTCCAGGCGCGTTGCCCACGGGCGTCTCGAACCCGGACTCCACTGTGTCGCCGGTGGGCTCGTCGGGTGTCATGCGGGCCGCACCGGGATCTTGCGGGTCGTGGGCTCCCTGCTCGGAAGTTCGATCGTCAGGATTCCCGCATCCAGATTTGCCGTGACCCGCTCCGGATCGTAGGGTACACGCAGGCGGACGACGCGCTCGAAGTTCCCCTGCGGAATCTCCATCTGGAGATGGTGCTCAGGGGGCTGAGCGTAGGTGGCCGTGCGGCGCCCGCTGATCTGCAGGTACTCACCATCGACGATCAGGCGAATGTCCTTGCTGTCGACCCCCGCCAGGTCGACGCGAACCACCGTGCCCGTCTTGGTCTCGTACGCGTCGATCGTGGGCCGGAAGGAGTCGCCGCGTCCGGGAAGCCGCATCGCCGTGCTGAAGGCGCGCTCGAAGGCACGGTCCAGCTGCTCCTCGAGCGCCGCCAGCTCACGAGCCACCTTCCCGATCAGGACATTCAATGAACTAGATCCCGTCCCGGCGTCCTATTTTTCCTCGGTGAACTCGGCGTCCACCACGTCTCCGTCGCCTTTGTCCTCCGGCGCGGACGCGCCGCCCCCCGCGCCACCAGCAGCCGACTGCTGGGTCTCCTGCTGGTACAGGGCCTGGCTCACCTTGTGGAGCGCGCTCTGGAGCTGGTCCATCTGGCCCTTGAGGTCAGCCGTCGACGCGTCCTCCCGCTCGAGCACGGACTTAGCACTCGAGATCGCCGACTCGACGGCGTTCAACGTCATGGCGCCGAACATCACGT
>DAOVBF010000250.1 GCA_030673955.1 Deltaproteobacteria bacterium | reverse complement strand
ACCGTCGTGGCCGTGGTGATGAGGGCGGGCCGAAGCCGGCGCTCGCCCGCGAGGATCACACTCTCGCGTACTTGCTCGATGTTGGCGGGTCGCCGCTCGCGAAAGACCTGATCGAGGTAGCTTGCCACCAGTACGCCGTTGTCGCTGGCGATTCCGAAGAGCGCGATGAAGCCCACCCAGATGGCGACGCTCAGGTTGATCGGGTGCATCTGAAAAACATCCCGCAGGTTGACGCCGAAGACGCCGATGTCGAGGAACCAGGGCTGAGCGTAGAGCCAGATCAGGATGAAGCCGCCCGCCCACGCAACGAAGATGCCCGAAAAAACCATCAGCGTGAGAGCAAGCGAGTTGAACTGGAAGTAGAGGATCAACAGGATGATGAGCAGTGCGAGAGGAAGGACCACGCGCAGACGCTCGGCGCTGCGGATCTGATTCTCGAAGCTGCCCGCGAACGAGTAACTGACACCCGCGGGGAGCTGGAGTTCTCCCGAGGCGAGCCGCGCCTCGAGAGAGCTGCGGGCAGCTTCCACCACGTCGACCTCGGCATGGCCCGCTTGCATGTCGAAGGTCACGTAGCTCACGAGAAAGGTGTCCTCGCTCTTGATCATCTGAGGTCCGCGGACGTACACGATCTGCGCGAGCTGAGTGAGAGGGATCTGTGCGTTGGTCTGCGTCGGGACGAAGATCTCGCCCAGGCTCTCGATCCGGTCGCGCCGCTCGCGCGGGTAGCGGACGCGCACGGGATAGCGCTCGCGGCCCTCGACTGTGGTCGTGACGGGCCGGCCTCCGATGGCCACCTCGATCACGTCCTGCACGTCCCGCACATGAAGCCCGTGGCGGGCGATTGCCTTGCGATCGATGCGGATCTCGATGTAGGGCTTGCCCACGATGCGGTCCGCATTCACGGTTGAGGGCTTGATCGACGGCACCTCCTTTAAGATGCGTTCGAACTCGATGCCCACGTGCTCGAGGGATTGGAGGTCTGGCCCCTTGAGCTTGACTCCCATCGGTGCGCGCATCCCCGTTTGCAACATCACGAGGCGCGTCGCGATGGGCTGGAGCTTGGGCGCCGAGGTGGTGCCCGGCACGTGCGCGGCGCGCACGATCTCATCCCAGATGTCATCGGGGCTGCGGATTTGCGACCGCCACTGGCGCACACGCTTGCCGGACTCGTCAACCCCGTACTCCGGCTTGTACTGTATGACCGTCTCGATCATCGAGATGGGTGCGGGATCCAGGGCACTTTCTGCGCGGCCGAGCTTTCCGACGACCATCTCCACCTCGGGGATCGACTCGATGGCCATGTCGATCTTTGCCAGCACGTCGAGCGCCTCTCCGATCGAGGCGTGGGCCATCGTGGTGGGCATGTACAGGAAGCTACCCTCGTCGAGCGGCGGCATGAACTCCCGTCCCAGGCCGGGGAAGGTGCGGGCGAGCGCGCGCCCCGGGGGGCTTCCCTCGAGCACGTCGGGGAGCCAGCCGAAGACGCGCGGGAAACCCAACCATACGAGGAGGCCCACAATCACGATCCCTCCCGGCGCGCAGAGGAAGGCCGCCTTGTGCTGCAGCGACCAGCGGAGAAGTCGAGGGTAGACGCGCTGGAAGGCGATGAACCCCCAGAGCAGCCCGCCGACTACCAACAGGAGAAAGACCGCGTTGCGAAGCAGCCCCGTTCCGGACCCCAGAGGCGACCACTCGAAGATCAGCAAAAGGCCGACCGCGAGAACGGCGAGCACGGTTGGGATCGGCACGTCGGTGCGTCGCAGCCGCGCGGGCAGCCAGCGTTGGAAGAATGGAAACTCGCTCCAGCGTCGGGACTTGGGCGACGGGTTCCAGCGTCCAACGAAGATATGCACCAGCGTAGGGATGAGCGTGAGCGCGATCACGACGGCTGCGACGAGAGCGAAGGTCTTGGTGAAGGCCAAAGGGCGGAAAAGCTTGCCCTCGGCGGCCTGCAGGGTGAAGACCGGTAGAAAGCTCACGACCGTGGTGGCGACAGCCGTGACCACAGGGCTTGCGACCTCGGATGTGGCCCGGTAGATCACCTCGAGCCGCCTCTCGTCCGGCGGCGCATCGCGCAGGTGCCGCAGGATGTTCTCGCAGATGATGACGCCCATGTCGACCATGGTGCCGATCGCAATAGCGATGCCCGACAGAGCCACGATGTTGGCGTCGACAGAGAAGAGCTTCATCCCGATGAAGGCCATGAGCACGGCCAGGGGTAGGGTCGCTGCAATGAGCCCCGAGCTGCGTACGTGCCGGACCATGACCACCACTACGAGCACGGCGACGAGGATTTCGAGCCGGAGCGCCTGCTCGAGGGTGCCGAGCGTCTCGTGGATGAGACCCGTGCGATCGTAGAAGGGGACAATGGTCACGTGGGAAAGCGTCCCGTTCTCGAGCACCCTCTGCGGGAGGCCGGGTGTGATCTCGGCGATCTTCGCTTTCACGCGCTGGATGACCTCCAATGGATTCGCACCGAAACGCACCACGACCACGCCGCCCACGGCCTCCGCGCCGCCCTTGTCCAACGCCCCCCGTCGGAGAGCGGGGCCCAGGCCTACGTGCGCGATGTCACGGATGCGCACGGCGACGTTGTCGCGCACGGCGATGACCGTGTCCTCGATGTCCTCGAGCGAGCGCAGGAAGCCCACGCCCCGTATCACGTACTCGACGCGGTTCACCTCGATGGTTCGTGCGCCTACGTCCGCGTTCGAGCGCTGGACAGCGCGGAAGACCTGCGCGAGCGACACACCGTAGGCATGCATCGCATCGGGGTCCGCGTCGATCTGGTACTCGCGTACGAAGCCGCCCACCGAGGCGACCTCGCTCACTCCCTGCACGCCCTGGAGCGCGTAGCGGACGTTCCAGTCCTGGAGGCTGCGTAGCTCCTCCAGGCCCCAGCCCCCCGTGGGACGGCCTTGCGCATCGTGACCCTCGAGTGTGTACCAGTAGACCTGTCCGTGCGGGGTCGCGTCGGGTCCCAGGGCGGGGTTTAC
>DAOVBF010000065.1 GCA_030673955.1 Deltaproteobacteria bacterium | reverse complement strand
CCAGGCCGAGGCCCTGAAATTGTACGGTCTACGGCGACTGCTAGAGGACATTCTGATTCAGGAAGAAGAACACGAGCGGGACCTGACGAACGTGGTGGACGAGTAGAACCCTCCACGATCCTGGAGGAACACCCCCGCTCTCTGGGCGACGCATGTCCCGGGCGCTCCGGGTGAGGTCGAGGAGCCGCCGGGGCGTGCCGCGGCTGCTGCGGGGATCTCACGCCGATTCTCTCGCCTCCGCTAGACGGTGAGGATCGTCACAATCATCGCCGCGGCGTCGTTTCCGCTCTTGCCGCCGCCGTTCTGCGCCAGGGCGACCTTCGCGCCCTCCACCTGCCGTTCCCCAGCGCGCCCCTGGAGCTGCTCGGTCAGCTCCACGATCTGAGCGAGACCGGTCGCCCCGACGGGGTGCCCCTTACGCAGCAGCCCTCCGGAGGTGTTGACGGGCAGACGCCCTCCGAGCTTCGTGTCGCCGGACTCGACGAGCTTTCCGCCCTCGCCTCTAGCGCAGAGCTCCAGCGCCTCGTACGCCATGATCTCGGCGGGCGCGGACGCATCGTGGCACTCGACCACGCTGAGATCCTCCGGTCCCAGACCGGCCTCCTCGTAGGCCTCGCGCGCGCAGAGCTCGACCGTGCCGGGCTCGTCGACCGCGTGGTCCCAGCCCGAGTGCATGACGCTCGAAATCACGCGCACTGGCTCGCGAATCCCGAGCGCGCCCGCCTTCCGCTCGCTCACCACGACGGCCGCGGCCGCACCGTCTCCAATGGGGCAGCACATGGGGCGCGTCAGTGGCTCCACGATCACCGGTGCGCTGAGCACCTCCTCCACGCTCATCGCATCGCGGAACTGAGCACGCGGGTTCAGGCTCCCGTGAAAGGAACTCTTCGCGGCGACCGCTGCGTACTGCTCTGCCGTCGTGCCATAGCGCTCCATGTGCGCGCGTGCGGCCTGGGCGTAGATGTCCATGAACATGGAGCGCTTCTCGCCCGCTCCCGACGCTGTCGACGCTTCCCCGCCGGATTGCGCGGACCGCTGCAGGGACTCGAGAACCTCCTTCAGCTCGTCGACGTCCACCGCCCCCGCGAAGGCCGCGAAGCTCTTGCGCTTGTCGGGGTGGGTGAGCTTCTCGACGCCGAGTGCGAGCACGGTGTCGTAGATCCCCATCGAGACCATCACACAGGCCTGCATCAGTGCGGTCGAGCCGCTCGCGCACGCGTTCTCAACGTTGATGATGGGAATGCGTCCGAGGCCGATCGAACGCAGAATGACCTGACCTCGTATGGACTCCTGTCCGGTAACCAGGCCCGCGGCGCAGTTGCCAACGAAGGCGGCTTCGAGATCAGCGAGCTCGAGGCCGACGTCGGTCACGGCGTCGCGCACAGCGGCCCCGCCGAGCTGCTTCAGACCCAGGTCGGGATGCTTCGCGAAGCGGGTCATTCCGACACCGGCGATGACCGCGTTCAAACGCATGGTTGTTCTCCTTACCCGCCAGCCGTTCTCAGAGCAGGCCGTCGCCCTTGAGGCCGAGCCCTTTCCTCAGGTACTCGAGCTCCGCCTCGCGCCAGGGCAGCGGTGCGGGATCCTGGAGCATGCCATCCCGCTCGAGCTCCTCCACGACCTCCTTCGAGCGCGGGAACGGCTGGTCGTAGCGGTTCAGCTGGAAGAGGCCCTCGAAGGGCAGGCGCGGTCGCTGACCGCCGGCCTCGGGACTCTCGGCGGGGTAGCCCACGGTCTGGACCAAGAGGACCCGGCAGCTTTCCGGTAGGTCGAGCTTCCGACGAATCCGGTCGGGATTGGCGGTTCCCAAGCAGCAGGTACCGAGTCCTTGCTCGAAGGCCATCAAAGTCGCCTGGGCGATGCCCTGCCCACAGTCGATCTCCCCGATGCCCGGCACCTTGGTTGCGTCCCCCATCGCCTTGAAGAGCGGGACCAGCTTCTCGTCGAACGCCTTGGCTTTGCTTTCGCCGAAGCCGATGGCTCCCACCTCGAGCAGCTCACGTAGCCGATCCACGATCTGGTCCACCGCCGCGGTCTCGATGTACCAGACGATCACAACCGGCGCGAGCTGAATCTGATACCCGCCGACGGGCGACGGGAGTGCGTCGAGTACGTCCTGCGACGCCTCGTCGCGATAGATGACAAGCGCGCGCAGGCTCTGCACGTTCCCCCAGTGCGAGGCGATGCGCGCCGCCTCCAACATGCACTGGATCTTCTCCAGCTCGACCGGCTTGTGCAGCAGCAAGAAGCGGATCGAGCGCCTCCAGCCGATGACTTCCCTCAGTTCCATGAAGTTCCCCTTCTCGTACAGGACTGCGATCAGAGCTTCGTTGCGGCAAGCAGGCCCAGGACTTCGTTGCAGCCGTCTTCGATCATCGAAGCGCGCGCGTCGCGAAGAAGCTTCTCGATCGGGTACTCGCGGCTCAGCCCGTTCCCACCGTAAATTTGGACGGCGTCGCTCGCCACCTCGAACGCGGTATTGGTGCAGAAGACCTTCGACGCGATCGAGTATTGAACGAGCGGAGGCGAGCTGGCGTTGTACAGTGCGACCCGGCGCGCGAGCGATCGGGCAGCCTCGAACTGCATGAACATCTTGAACAGCCTCGACTTGACGCTCTGGTGCTCGAAGATCGGCACACCTCCTTGCACACGCTCCTTGGCGTAGGCGATGGCATGCTCAACCGCCGCGCGCGCCACACCGACGAAGAGCTGGCCCATCGCCGCATTCGCGTGGGCAAGCAGGGTCTCGAGCGCGATCGAGTAGGCCTCGGGCCCGACCGCCATATAGCGGGCGGGGATCCGAACGTCGTCGAAGAAGAGCTCGCCCTGATTGAGGGAGCGCTGCCCGAGCTTGTCGAGCGGTCGAGGACGCGAGATGCCCGGCAGGTCGAGCGGCACGAGAAAGACGCCGCCGCCCCGGAAGCCCTGGCTCTGGTCGACCGTGCAGAAGAGCACGGCGATGTGCGCGATGGTCGCGTTCGAGACCCAGGCCGCCTTCTGCCCGCGGATCACGTAGTCGTCGCCCTCGCGTCGTGCGACGCACTCCGCACGCAACGACGAGTCTTTGAAGCAAGACTCCGTGAAGGCGACCGTATCGCTTCCGTGCCCGGGCTCCGTCAGGGCCCAGCATCCGATGGCCTCGCTCCGCGGGCCGCAGAAGCGCTCGATCAGCTCGGTGTCCCCTGCCGCCTGGGCCCAAGGCACATGAAACTGTGTCAGCCCCGTGGTGATCGCGAGCCCGACATCGCCCCAGGCCAGCTCCTCGTTGATCAGCGCCTGCAGACGCGCCTGCTCGATGGGGCTCAGGTCCGACTCGGCTTGGAGGCCGCGGATGTCGAGCTCACGGTACTTCTTGAAAACCTCCCAGAGTACGGAGCCTGGCGCGATGACCTCGGCCGGATCCGCCAGCCGATCGAGCGCCACGCCGGCGGGCCGCAGCACCTCCTGGGCGAACTTGTGGGCCATGTCACGGGCCGCGCTCTCCTGATCCGAGAGACCGGTCTCGATATCGATCACCGTCATAAGCCATCCCCTCCGTTCGTAACTCCCGTCAGGGTCGAAACGAGCTCCGATCCTATCACGGAGCCGCTCGATTTCGAAGCTCGCTTGGATCCCCACGCACGCAAACGGCGGAGCCGCCCCTCAGTAGATCACCTGCTCCTGGATGAGCTGGCGGTAGCGTTCCTCGGGCATCTCCAGCGGTGGTCCTGAGGGAAGGGACCCCAGCGCCGGGTGATGTCGCCGCCATCGGGCGGCTCGACCTTGATCACGTCGGCTCCGTAATGGGCAAAAAGCCTGGCGCAGTAGGGCGCCGAGACCATTTGGCCGAGTTCGATCAGCTTGAGCCCTTCCAGAGCGCCGTCGGGCATGTCGCGTCCTGCTCCACTGGTACAGCCGGCGATGGATTATGGAACTGCGTCGGAGAAGCCGTCAAATAAACGAACGCTGGCCGTCTTCGAGCACACGCGACGCGCGGGCGAGAGTGCACGAGGGAGGCATTTGTGAGACAATTCAAAGACCGGATATTGTTGCGAGATTACTCACCAAGATCACTCACCAGTTGTTGGGCACAGGCAGTAGGGGAGGTTCGGCATGGCCAAGGATCCGTTGCGAACGAAGCTCTGCGATATGCTGGGGATCGAGTTCCCGATCATCGCCTTCACACACTGTAAGGATGTTGCGGTCGCCGTGATCAATGCAGGGGCTTTCGCAGTCCTGGGCGAGGCCATGCACACGCCGGAGGAGATCGCCGCCGACATCAAGTGGATACGCGAGCGGGTCAATGGCAAGCCCTTCGGCATCGACCTGATCCTGCCGGCATCGGTACCCCCGGCAGACACCCTGGAGCAGCTCATCGCCAAGATCCCGGACACCCATCGGAACTTCGCTCAGAGCATCAAGGAGCGGTACAACGTCCCCGATCCCAAGGGACCGATCGCGCTGCACCAGTGGGGCGGCTTGAATCAGGAGATGGCTCGTGCGCAGCTCGATGTTGTGCTGGAGGAGCGAGCTCCCGTCTTCACCTCTGGCCTCGGCAACCCCGCCTTCATTCTCGAGGCGGCGCACGCCCGAGGGATCAAGGTGTTCGGCCTCATTGGCAAGACCCGTCAGGCCAAGCGTGAGCTCGAGGCCGGCGTGGACGCAATCATCGCTCAGGGCTACGATGCCGCCGGACACACCGGAGCCATGGGCACCTTCTCTATCGTCCCCGAGGTCGTCTCCATCGCGGGTGACACCCCGATCATCGCAGCGGGCGGCGTAACGACCGGCCGGCACCTAGCGGCAACGCTCTGCCTCGGCGCTGCGGGGGTGTGGACCGGCACGCTCTGGCTCGCCTCCCGCGAGTCCGACGTCGACATGATCGTGAAGGAGAAGCTCCTCGCCGCCACGGCGGAGGATACCTCCTACTCCCGCTGTATCTCGGGCATGACCATGCGCACCCTCAAGTGCCCCTGGACCGAAGAGTGGGCAAGGCCGGAAGCGCCTCTGCCGCTGTCTGCTCCGTACCAGATGCTTCTCAGCTCCGACTATATTCAGGGCGCCAACGACCACAGGAGAGAGGACCTGATGACGGAGGCCGCGGGCCAGGGCGTCGCCTTCGTAACAACGATGAAGCCGGCTCGTCAGATCGTATTCGACATGGTGGAAGAGGCCCTTGCTGCATTCGAGGAGCTGACCGGCGAAACGCTGTGACCGCAGCCGGACAGACCAAGGCGCCACCGTCTGACGAGCGCCGTGTTCAACGAGGAGGAAAAGTGGGGGACGAGCCAAGCCCTGCCCGCTCGGGATTCGACCCGGCCATGGCCGGTCGCAGGGCGGAATGCGACGGCGGCGGCCCCATCGCCGGCACCCGGTTCGCCGGACGCCAGGAGTTCACGGGGACCCTCACCGGCGAGTACGTCGACCACGGGGATCCTCCGTGGCGCTGGTACCTTCTCGTCGATCTCTCCCGCAAGCCGGAGGGTTACCCGGGGGACGCCGTGTGGTGCGAGTCCGGGAGCCTGTTCATCCTGGACGACTGATCGAAAGACACCAGCGGGGTCTGCTATGATCCCGCCCGGAGATTCATAGGATGCGAATCGTCGTTTGCGCCAAAGAAGTCCTGGATCCGGATGCCGTCAATACCTACGCCCTCGCCGGTCGACTGGTCATCGGAGAGGACGGCAAGACGTTGACGCAGACCGCGATTCCGCGGCTGATGAACGCTTACGATGAGCAAGCGATCGAGGCGGCCCTTCGTCTGCGCGATGCGGGCGTCGACTGCACCATCGGCGTGGTCTCCGCAGGCCCCGACCCAGCGACCCTGCTCAAGCATGCGGCGGCGCTCGGCGCCAACGAAATCGCGGCGATCCCGATCGACACTTCAACCACGGACTACCACGTCATCGCGCGACTGCTGGCCGCCTACATTCGGAAGAGCGGAGGGGCCGACCTGGTGTTGTGTGGACGTCAGGCGTCGGACGACGATCAGGGGGTGATCCCGGCTCTCATCGGCGAGATCCTGGGGATGCCCGTCGTGACGATCGCCCGCGCGGTGGAGCTGGCGCGCTCGGCGAACGGGCCCGCGGTGCGCGTTACCCGAGTCACACCGGACGGTGACGAGATTGTCGAAGCTTCCTGCCCCGTGGTAGTGACGATCAGCAACGAGCTCGGCGAGCCGCGTTATCCAACCACGGCCAAGAAAATAGCGGCACGGCGTATGAAACCGACGATCGTCCCGGTCGATGATCTCTCGCTCAGTCCCGAGGACCTGCAGCCCAGGGTGAGGCTCACCCGGCAATTCGTCCCCATCATTCAGGGTGACTGTGAGTTCATATCGGGCAACACGCCGGCCGAGGTGGCCGCCCGTTTGATCCAACGCCTTCGTGAGGACAGCATCCTTCAGTAGGTCGAGCTTCATGTTGACAGTCTCTTGCGCGACAAGATCGGAGGAGCAGGCCACGTCATGACGTCGAGCACGGTCGTCGTTTGCACATGGGGTGAGGATCGTGACGGGCTTCCCGCGGGGGCCGAGGAGGTGCTCACACTGGGGCGCAAGATCAGTGCCCTCCTGGAAGTGGATCTGACCTGGCTTGTACTGGGACCGATGCCGGATCGGACGACCGAGGTCGCCGGTAGCTATGGGGTGGCCGGGATCGACCGGATCGAAGACGCCGAACTGGTCAGCTTCCAGCCGGACCCTTACGTCGAGGCGCTTGCACAGTACTGCGCCCAGCACGCCCCGAAGGTCTTGCTGTTCAGCCAGACGTTCGACGCCCGGCTCGTGGCTCCGCGTCTCGCCGGGCGCCTGGGCACAGCTGTGGTGATGAACAGCGTTGATATCGAGGCCGATGGGAACGGACAGCTACAGCTGATCGCGTCGGCGTATGGAGGCGACACGCGTGCGGTCTACGCGCTCACCGGCGCCGAGCCATGCATCTTCGCCGTGATGCCGAACGCGCTTCTGCCAGAGCCGCTCGAAGGAGCTGCATCCAGCCCGGATCTGCGGAACATCGCGGTGGACCTCAGCGGCGCCGCGGAGCGTATTCGAATCGTCGAGCAGGCCCGGACGGAGGGCCCACGTCTCGAGGAAGCGGAGATTATCGTCGCGGGCGGCCGAGGTTTGGGCTCGCCGGAGAACTACAAGCTGGTGGAGGAGCTGGCGGAAGCTCTGGGCGGGATGGCCGGCGCATCCCGGCCGATCGTGGATGACGGGTGGGTGGAT
>DAOVBF010000137.1 GCA_030673955.1 Deltaproteobacteria bacterium | reverse complement strand
CTTTGTCGTGCTCCGTCAGTTCGAAGTCAATCATGGCTTGCTCCCTTCAAGCTCAAAGCGCACAGACGCCCTGGAGGACGGTGAGCGTTCGGGCGTTGCGGTACCACATCTCGATGGGGTAATCGCGGATATAACCGTGGCCACCGAAGATCTGCACGCCGTTGTCAGCGATCTTCATGGTCTCGCGGGTCACATAGGTTTGTGCAAGCGTCGCGGCCCTTGTTGCATCGAGGCCCTGTTCCAGCTGACTTGCCGCCTTCAGGATGAGCCAGCGCATCGAGTTCACTTCGATCTGCATCTCGGCCAGCCTGAACGCGATGGCCTGCTTTTGGGCGATTGGCTGCCCGAAGGCGATACGCTCCTGCGCGTACGGGATCGAGAGCTCCATGACGGCGCGGGAGAGACCCAGTGCCAGCGCCAGACTGCCCAGGCGGCAACTGTTGACCAGCCGCGAGCCGTCGATGCCGGCCTCGCCGCCGAGCCGGTTGGTCTTGTTGACCGCCGCACGGTCGAGATCCAGCTGCGCGAAGGGCAGCGATCGGAGGCCCATGGTCTTCTCGGGCTCGCTCCGGATCGTGAGCCCGGGAGCGTTGCGGGGGATGATGAACGCCTCCAGGTCATCCAGACCCTGACGTGTGCCCGCGCGTGCCACGACCAGGAAGTGGCTTGCGCGATCACCCATCGGAACGAGCCGCTTCGTGCCGCTGAGCTCGTAGCCGTCGCCCTTGACCTCTGCGAGGGTCTTCAGGTTCGCGAGGTCGAAGACAAAGCTCGGTTCTTCGAGGGCCAGCGAGGCCACGTGGTAGTTCGACGTTGTGAAGAGCGGTAGGTACTCCGCCTTCTGGTCGTCGGTTCCGAAGTCGAGGAGCGGCTGGACGAACAGGCTCGGGGCCACCGCAGCGGCTGCCAGGGACACGCAGCCGTAGCCCAGCTCCTCGAGTACGATCGCATTCGTCACCGGCGATCGCTCCATGCCCCCGCCGCCGAACTTCTCGGGGATGGCCGAGTTGACGAGCCCCAGCTCCCAGACCTTTTCGAGCAACTCGCTCGGTATCTGGCTCGCCTCATCGCTCGGGCGCGAGACCTCGCGCACCTCGCCCGTGGCGAACTCCCGCAGCGTGTCGCGTATGAGCTCCTGCTCCTCCGTCGGTCCAAACGAAATCATTGCGAGTTTCCTCCGTCTTGTTCTCGGGGATTCGACGGCTGGTGGAAGTACCACGCCATCGATCCACCCGTCCCGTCCTTGATCAGACGTCCTTGCGCGTAAGCTTTGCGGTCGTCCAAGAGCCCGAGCGCGAGCAGGGTCCAGTCGCGCGCCTCCGCGGTGTAACGGATGTCCGCGTGATTGGCGAAGCCCTCCCGGACCCCGCAGCTGCCGTCATCGATGGTGATGGTCCAGACGCCGCCGCCTTTTCCGGTCAGCCGGATCTCGTAGGTGATCTTGACGCCGCACGCGCGATCCTCGCGCAACATGAAAGGCAGCGCTTCGATCACCGCGGCGGCCGCCGTGTCGCTGTACGGACCCGATCCATTCATCAGGTTGCGCACCCACCAGAGCGCGATCTCACGCACGATGGGCTCGAGGGTTCGGCCGAACGGGGTCAGGGTGTAGAGCGAGCGGCTTCCGGCGCGCACCGTCTCCACGAAGTCCCGCTCCATGAGCTGGCGCAGCCGTGTGGTCAACACCCGGGGGCCGATGCCGGTGCGGTTGCGGAGTTCCTGGAAGCCCCGGGGCCCGCCGAGCAGGTGCCGGACCAGCACCAGCGTCCAGCGCTCGCCGATCAGATCGAGCGCCCGGCCAACCGGGCAAAACAGGGGCCAGGCGGAGGCCTCCGCCGGCAGGCGCTTTTCTTGAGCCTCTGGTTCCGTTCGCATATGAACGAAAGAACTGTAACGGAACTATATTCAGTATTCAATGGATATTTCAGAGATTCCCGAAATAAAGTGATCATGATGCGTGCTAAGATCCCCGCTCGGCTGCGTCTGAGGCGGCCCCGCGAATCGATTCCGCTGGGGAGGAAAAAGGGTGGCGGAACCGGCCGTCCTGTATGAGGTCAGGGACCAGATCGCGCAGATCACCCTGAACCGGCCCGAGAACCGCAACAGCATGACGGATGAGGTCCTGGATGGACTCGGGGTGGCCGTGGCCGAGGCCCAACGGGATCCAGCCCTGCGCTGCGTGATCCTCACCGGTCGGGGTGGCAGCTTCTGTGCCGGTGCGGACCTCAGAATCCAGCTCCAGCGTGGTGAGGGGGCGCGGGCCATGCTTCCGCATGAGCGCTCCTTCGCGATGTACCGGCCCTTTCTCTCGGTGCTCGAGATCGAGGTCCCGACGATCGCCGCGATGAACGGCCATGCGATCGGGGGCGGGCTCGGGCTGGCCGTGGTCTGCGACATCCGGGTCGCCAACCAGGACGCCAGGTTTGGCGCCAACTTCACGCGGCTGGGTCTGCATCCGGGCATGGCGACCACGTACATCCTGCCCCGGCTCATCGGTCTGCCTCGCGCGACCGAGCTCCTGCTCACGGGGCGGGTCTTCACGGGTGCGGAGGCGGCCCAGTGGGGTCTGGTCAACTACGCGCTCCCGGCGGAGCAGGTGCTCGACAAGGCCTGGGAGCTCGCACGCGAGATCGCAACTGCGGCACCCATCGCGGTCCGCATGACCAAGGCCTCGATCTACCGAGGGACCAGCTGGGATCCGACCCAGGCCGCACGCATCGAAGCGCACGCGCAGTCGCGAACCCTGGAGACCGAGGACGCCAAGGAGGGCATCCAGGCCCTGCTCGAGAAACGCACGCCCGTTTTCAAGGGACGCTGAGAGGATCCCGCAGAGGTGTCGAGACCAGGTACACTGGCGGCGACATGACCGACGTCTGGGAGAAGGGGGGTCGACGCACCGCGCGCGTCCCGGAAGGTCGCGTGGAGCGTTTCGCGAAGCTGGGCTCGATGCTGGCCGGTATCGCGGGCGAGGCCACGCTCGAGGCGTTGCGCCGCGCCGCCGGGCGCGGCGAGCGGGACGGAAGCCTCGTGCTCACGCGCGCGAACGCGCACCGGGTCACGGAGACCCTGGCGGATCTGCGCGGCGCGGCGATGAAGCTCGGACAGCTCCTCTCGCTTCAAGGGGAAGAGCTGCTCCCGCCGAAGTTCGTCGAGATCCTCGCCAGCCTGCGCGATCAAGCCTACTTCATGCCGGAGGCGCAGGTTCGTGAAGTCCTCGCGCGCGAGCTCGGCCCGGACTGCGAGGCGCGCTTCGCGGAGTTCGACTTCGAGCCGATCGCAGCAGCGTCCATCGGTCAGGTGCATGCGGCGGAGAGCGCCGACGGGCGGGATCTGGCGGTCAAGCTTCAGTACCCGGGGGTGAGCCGAAGCATCTCTAGCGATGTGGACAATCTGGCGGTTTTCCTGCGGGTGTCGCGGCTGCTACCTGCCGCAATCGATTTCGAGGTCCTGATCCCCGAGCTCAAGGTCGAGCTTCGCCGGGAGGCCGACTACCGACGCGAGGCAAACAACACGGAGCGCTATCGTCGGCTCGTCGGGGACGACCCCTCCGTGCTCGTGCCCCGCGTGCACCCCGATCTTTCCACACGACGCGTCCTCGCGACGGACCGCGTGTACGCCCGACCGATCGAGGATCTCCGCTCTCTCGAACACCCGCAGGAGCGCCGCGATCGGATGGGCACGAGCCTGGTCCGTCTGGTCTTCCGGGAGCTCTTCTCGTTCCGTTTCATGCAGACCGATCCGAACTTTGCCAACTACCTCTTCGAGCCCAAGGAGGAGCGGGTGGCTCTGCTCGACTTCGGTGCCGCGCGGAGCTTCAGCCGCGAGTTCATCGAAGCGTACCGACGCCTGATCATCTCGGCGGTCGAGCGCGATCACCGCAGCCTCGTCCAGGTCGCCACGCAGCTCGGCTTCTTGCGGGAGGACGAGGCCTGGATCGGGCGGGCGATCTTCGTGGAGCTGTGTGAGCTGTTTGCCGAGCCGCTGCGCTATCCGGGTCCCTATGACTTCGCGAACACCGACCTCGCGCGCCGCTTACGTGAGCGAAGCCTCGAGGCGCTCGAGGAGTACCGTTTTTCCCAGCCGCCCACGCAGACCCTCTTTCTGCACCGCAAGCTCGCGGGAAGCTTCCTGCTCTGCGCGCATATCGGTGCCGTCGTCGACTGCCGGTCGGCTTATCGCGAGTGGGTGCTGAACCGGTGACGCGGCACCCGTTGCCTGTATCTCGGCGGTAGGCACCTGGCCGTAACTCTTCCTCGCGAATCTGATCCCAAGCCCACGGCCAGATGCTCTCGCCACCCTGAGCCCCCTGAAATCCCAGCCTCTGGGTCCATCGATTACAGTATTTCTTCAATTTTACAGTATTTGTGAAACCCGAAGGGGGAGCTGGGTTCCGCTTTCGATTTTTTGCTTCCATTTGTACGTCATTTGGTGTAATCTGGTTCCGAACGAAGAAGGCCGCGACGCACGGGGGGTATCGGCTGTGTCGCTCGAACACGAAGCTCTGGGGCTGGTCGACGCGATCTACCAAGCGGCGATCGAGCCGAAGCGCTGGCCATCGTTCTTGACCCGCCTGGGCGAAACGATCGGAGCCGACGCCCTGTGCATCTTCCTTCGTTAC
>DAOVBF010000033.1 GCA_030673955.1 Deltaproteobacteria bacterium | reverse complement strand
CTTCGAACTGACGGAGCACGACAAAGAGATCCTGGCCGAGGTGCGCAAGCAGGCGCTCGTCTGTCGCCAGTACGCGCGCCACTACGACGAGCACGAAGAGGAGTTCCCCCCTGATGCCCTACCCGAGGCGTCCGATTACGTGAGCCCCTACGCCTTGATGGCGAAGCACACCGAGAAGGACACCCCCCTCGGCATCTTGAGCCTCTTGATCGGCGCCGGACAGACCTGGGGGGATTACAGCGTGCGCATACGCATCGGCGGTGGGGGGCTCGGAAATGCGGCGCTGAGCGCCGCCGGCACGCCCGAGCAAATCGAGCGCTGGAAGGGCTTGAAGCTGGCCATGGCCATCACCGAGCCCGGCTGCGGATCCGATTCGAAGGCGGTGCAGATGACCGCCGCGCTCGATGGCGAGGAGTGGGTCCTCAACGGCGAGAAGATCTTCGTAACAACCGGGTGCCGTGGCGACGGCGTGGTGGTGTGGGCCACCATCGACAAGAGCGCGGGGCGGGCGGGCATCAAGTCCTTCATCGTCCTCAAGGGAGTCCCGGGCTTCGACGTGACGGGCAAGGAGAAGAAGCTGGGCATTCGCGCGGATGACACCGCCGCGATGGTCTTCAGGGACTGTCGCATCCCGAGAGACCATCTCCTCGGCCTCAACGAGAGTATTCCCAAGAAGGGCGCGGGCGGCTTCCGCGGTGTCATGAAGACCTTCAACCACACCCGGCCCATGGTGGCCGGACTCGGCCTCGGCATGGCGCAAGCAGCGCTCGACTTCACCCGGGACGTTCTTGCCCAGGAAGGCGTCGAGGTCGACTGGAGTAGCGGCCAGCATAGCCGCTCGGCCGTGCAGCAAGAACTCATCGAGATCGAGGCCGATATCGAGGCCGCCATGCTCGGCGTGCTTCACGCGGCATGGATGAGCGGCGAGGGTCAGCCCAACAACCTCGAGGCCTCGATTTCCAAGGCCAAGGGCGGCGAGGTGGCGCGTACGGCCACCACCCGTTGCCTCGGGATCCTCGGCAGCCTCGGCATCACCCGCGACTATCTCGTCGAGAAATGGTTCCGAGACGCCCGCATCACCGACATCTATGAGGGCACGGGCGAGATCCAGCGGCTCATCATCGCGCGAAATATCCTCGAGTACTCGTCTGGGCAGTTGAGCTGACGCAAGCCCGGGTGGGTCCCCTCAGCCTGATACCTTTGCGGCCGGCAAAGCCGGCCTCAGAGGATCCACGCCAGTAGGAAGGGCAGCAGGACGAAGGCCATGGAGGTGGAGAGCACGACGACGCTCGCCACCTCTTCCGGCGAGCGCTGGTAGCGCTGCGCCAGGATGTAGTTGAAGACGGCGGCGGGCATCGAGCACTCGAGTATGAAGACACCCCGGGCGACCCCCTCCAGACCGATCCAGCGACTGAGGACGACCCCCACCGCAAAACCCATCCCGAGCCGCAGCGATGAGAGGGCAAGTGTCCGGGGCATCCGGCGGATCTTCATCTGGCTGAGCGAGACACCGAGCGTCATCAGCATCAGGGGAATGGTCAGCCCCCCCAGCAGCTCCGTGGAGTTCAGGATCCAGACGGGGACGGAGAAGCCCGTAGCGACGACCCACACGGCCATGACCGCGGCGTAGCTCAGGGGCGTTCGCAAGAGCTCGGCGAGCGAGAGTCGGCCGCTCCAGATCCAGATCCCCGCCGTGTAGTGCGTAATGGCCATCGTCGCGAAGAAAGACACGGCGAGCGCCAAACCCTCCGGCCCGAACGCAAACAGGCATAACGGCAAGCCCATGTTTCCCGCGTTGGTGAAGATCAAGGGGCTCAGGAAGGTGTGGGCGGGCAGGCGAGCCGCGCGCAGCACGAGCATTCCCAGCACCGCGAAGCCGAGCATGGCCGCAATTGCTCCGCCGGCTATCTGGATGATGACGCTGCGCTCCACCTCCAAGGAGACGAGTTCCGAGAAGACCAGACACGGTGCACCGATATCCATGATCAGCGTCGTGATGAGCGCCTGATCGTAGGGCCTGCCCGTGCGCGCCCACGCGAAGCCCAGCGCCGCGCACACGAAGATCGGAGCAATGATCGAGAGCAGCTCCAGGATCAAATGCCCTCTATCCCGCCAGCCGACGCTCGAAGGCGCGCGCAGCGATGGCCGTCATCAGAACCGCGAATACAAGCAGGACCAGCCCATCGGCCACGAGAGGGATTTCATTCACGTCGGTCGTGCCGTAGCGAAATAGATCCACCCCGTAGGTCAACGGATTTACCAGCGCGACGTATCTCATCGGTCCGGGCAGCGTCTGGACGGGGAAGAACATCCCGGAGAGAAAATAGAGGGGCAACGTGACGAAGACGGCCACGGAGCGGAAGGACTCCGCCCTGCGCAAGGAGGTCGCCAGCACGATCCCGAATCCCACGAAGCCGAAGGTCATCGCCGCGAGGGATCCGAGGGCCATGAGGGGATGGGCCAGCTTGAGATTCGTGAAGAGCGCGAGAATCAATACCATGACAGACACAATAAAGATGGATAGCAGCAGGCGGGCGAGGATCTTTCCGACCACGATGCTCGTCCGGGTGACAGGAGCCACCAGGATCGGCCGCAGAAAGCCCCGCTGCACATCCTCGATGAGAGTGTACCCACCGCCGATCGCACCCGAGGTAATGATCAGCATCAAGAGCCCCGAGGCGAGAAAGCTCGCATAGTCGACGCTCTCACCGAGCCTGTCCCCCGGGAATCCGATGAACACGACCGCGAGCAGCGGGAGCAGAATCTGTCCCAGCAGATAAACCCTCTCATGTCGGTACCGCAGCAGCTCTCTCCGGAGAATCGTCGCGACATCGGTGAAAAAGGTCGTCATGCGAGATTCCCCGCCGCGTCGATCTTGTGACCGGTAAAATGCACGAACGCATCCTCGAGATTCACCTCTCGCATGCGCACCGCATGGATCCCCAGCGTTTTCAGTGTCTCGATCAGCGGCACGAGCTCTGTCGGTGCGTGCTCGACAGTGATGACGACCGTCCGATTCTCCATCCAGACGTCGCGCACGTTCGGCTTTGCGCGTAGCAAGGGAAGCGCATCCTCCGGTCGATCCAGCTCCAACTCGATGTGGTCCCCCCCGACCTCCTGACACAGCTCCCGGGGCGTACCGGCTGCCACGATCCGTCCTTCGTTAAGGATCGCCACTCTTTCGCAGAGCCGGGCCGCCTCGTCCATCGCGTGCGTCGTCAGAACCAGGGTGAGGCCGCCGTCACGCAACCGTTCCAGGTGCTGCCAAAGCGAGCGACGCGCGTGCACATCGAGACCCAGCGTGGGCTCATCGAGAAATAGCACGCTCGGGCCGTGGAGAAGTCCGCGGGCGATCTCGAGGCGCCGACGCATGCCGCCGGAAAGAGACCGGACCCCCCGGTCCGCGTCCCGGGCCATGTCCATCATGTCCAGCGCTTGCTCTATGCGGGCCGCGCGCTCGGGAAGCCGATACAAACGCGCGTGGATATCGAGATTCTCGCGGCCCGTGAGCTCGGTATCGAGGCTCGGATCCTGGAAGACGATCCCGAGAAGCGGCCGAACGGCGGGCCGCTCCCGGACCACATCCTTCCCGAAGACACGGGCTTCACCAGAGGTGGGCCGCAGGAGGGTACATAGAATAGAGACGGCCGTGGTCTTGCCCGCGCCATTGGGTCCGAGCAACCCGAAGAAGCAACCAGGCTCGATCGCGAGATCCAGGCCCGCAAGCGCCAAGACGTTCTCGTAACGCTTGACCAGAGCCCCCGTCTCGACAGCGAGCGTCTCGGTCACCGAAGTGCCAGGTCAGGTTCCGGAAAGCTGGCGAACGTACTGGCCCGCATCACACCGCACCCACTCTGCAGAGCAGGTCTACGATCATCGCCCCAAAAAGACTCATGAGGTAGACGAGCGAGACGCGGAAGAAACGACACGCCGAGGGGTCATCCCGTCGGCGCTCGAGAAGCACGGCGTGATATAGAAACCACCCGCCGAGCCCGAGGGCCGCAACTGCGTAGACGGGACCGGGCAGCGAGAGAGCAGCCGGCAGCAGCGTGATCGGGACCAGCGCCGCGACCCAGAGCACGATTCGCCGACGGGTCGCGTCCTCGCCAATCCGGCTGGACAGGAGCGGGAAGCCCGCCGCCTCGTACTCCCGCCGATGATAGAGTGCGATGGACCAGAAATGCGGGGGCTGCCACACGAAGATGATCGCGAAGAGCGTCCAGCCCGCGACGCCGATCGCGCCGTGAACGGCCGCATCGGCGATCAGCGGTGCCACTGCGCCGGAGACTCCACCGATAATGACGCAAGCGGGCGTCCGCGGCTTGAGCCAGAGCGTGTAGATGAACACGTAGAACAGGATGCCCGCGAGCGCCACGAGCGCGGCCATGGGTCCCGCGACGAGCCAGAGCAGGCTCGTGCCCATCATCGTGAGCGCCAGGCCGAACAGAAGCGCATGCACGGGCCGTAAGACCCCAGAGGGGAGCGGACGTGTGCGGGTGCGTTCCATGCGGGCGTCGCGCTCACGCTCCAAGTAGCTATTGAACACGTTCGCGGCCCCGGCCGCGAGCGCCGTGCCGAGCAGAACCACGGTCACCAGGTCGGCGGACGGCCAGCCGCCCGCAGCCATCACCAGAGCCGGCAGCCCGGAGAGGAGCACGAGCGGCAGCAGCCGGGGCTTCGTCAACGCGATGTAGGAGCCCAGGGCGTTCATCCGATCTCCAGCGCCTCCCTCCCCGCACACCGTAGCCCCAACGCCTCCGTCCGCCCGTACACCACCTCGCGCACGATGAGCCCGGTCAAGAGCACGATAGCCACTGCGGTCGCGGAGTGTAACGCCGTGACTTCGATGGGAAGTCGCAGCACCACATTGGCTGCGCCGAGCGCGATCTGGACCAGCACCAGCCGCATCCCCGAGCGCACCAGCTTGCCGGTGCGGCCCGCATGACGCGTGAGCCAGGTGAGTAGGATGTAGCTCGCAAAGAGCGCGTACGCGATGAGGCGGTGGATGACGTGCAAGCCCACCAGCCCCGTCAAGCTCGGGGCGAGTGACTCACCGTCGCAGGTCGGGAAGCTGCCGCACGCCAGCCCCGCCGCGTGGCTCGAGACAAGGCCACCCAGCGAGATCTGCAGCGTGATCAAGAGCGCCGTCAGGGCGACCAGCGCGCGCACAGTCGCGGAGAGCGGCGGCCGGGCGGCCGCTCGCTCCCGACTCAGTTCGAAGAGGTCGCGGGAGATCCAGAGCAGAACCAGGCAGAAGCTCGTTCCCACCAGGAGGTGGGCGGTTACGCTCCAGGGCACGAGCCGCAGAATCACCGTCAGCCCACCCAGCAGAACCTGGGCAACCAGCAGAGACCATGCGAGGACGAGCGCACGCTGGGTAGCCTCACGCCATTCGCGCCTGCGCCACACGAGAATCGTCAAAGCCGCGAGGCCGAGCGTGACACCGGCTGCAAACACACGATGGCCCCACTCGAACGCCACGCGCAGATCGAAGGCTGGGACGAGTTCGCCGAAGCAGAGCGGCCAGTCCGGACAGGCGAGGCCCGCCCCGTGCGCACGCACGAGCGCACCCAGAACGATGAGGACGAAGCTCGCAGCGGCAAGACCAGCGAACCCCCACCCCAGAACCCGACCGTTATTGGTTTGAGCAGCCAACATCGCTTTCTCCTCAGGTTTCAAACCGGCTGTAGAGCAGCATCAGCACCAGGACGGCCGTCGCCAGCGTGCCGCCCAGCTCGAATGCGATGTTGCCGTGCGTCTGCGCCGGCAACTCGTCCCCGCGCCTCCGATACCTAGACATCGTATACACCCGCGCGCCTTCGAAGACGATGAAGATGGTCAGGAGCAAGATGTTGAAGAAGGTGTAGACGCCGTGGGTACTGTGCGCGAAGTCAGTGCTCGGGAAGAACGTGGACTGCGGGGTGGGTGGCGAGTTGACACTGGAGTATATCCAGAACCCCGCTAGTACGGCGAGAGCGATGGCGAAAGCCAGCGGTGCACGCGGGGGGGTCACACTCTTCTCCTTGTTCTTTGCACCTCGGGAGTCGGCTGCAGGGTGTAGGGGGGCTAAGAACGAAGAAAAGGGGAGCTCACCCCCCCAAAAAAGCGCTGCATGGCGGGTGAACTCGTCGCCGCGGCGCGCGCTTCCACACCTCAGCCGCGTCGAAGCCTAATGCCCACCCCCGCACCGGTCAAGCCAGGCTCGCACGCCGAAGCGGGAACACCGGAGGAGCGCGAAACGACGCTGGCCTCAGTAGCTGCGGGGCAGCCCCAGGACGTGCTCGGCGATGTGATTGAGCGCCATCTCCTGGGAGATGGGCACTAGACGCATCAGGCGCGCCTCGCGCCAGTAGCGCTCGACGTGAAACTCCCGCGCGTACCCGAAGCCGCCGAAGGTCTGAAGCGCTCGATCGCAGGCGCGGAAGCCGGCCTCCGCAGCTCGCAGCTTTGCCATGTTGGCCTTTCCCCCCACAGGCTCTCTGCGGTCGTAGCTCCAGGCAGCACTTTGCCAGAGCAGATCCGCGGCCTCGAGCTCACTGTGGGAGTCCGCCAGGGGATGGGCGATGGCCTGGTTCTGGCCGATGGGACGGTCGAAGACCACCCGCTGCTTGGCGTATGCCACCGCCACCTCGAGCGCCCGTCGGCCGATCCCGACAGCCTCCGCCGCCAGCAGGATGCGCTCGGGATTGATGCCATCCAGGAGGTGGTAGAAGCCCCGTCCGACCTCGCCGACCACGTCCTCGGTCGGGACTGGAAGGTCCCGTAGGAAGACCTCGTTCGAGTTGACCGCGTTCCGTCCCAGCTTGGGAATGTCCCGGATCTCGCAGTGGGCCGGGTCCAGGTCGGCCAGAAAAAGTGTCATGCCCTCAAGGCGCTTGCGGCACTCCTCTCGGGGGGTCGTACGAGCCAGAAGCAGGATTTTCTGGGCCTGCTGAGCCTTCGTGTTCCAAACCTTCTTTCCATTCACGATGAAGTGATCGCCTTCGCGACGGGCGAAGGTCCGGATGCGAGAGGTGTCGGTACCCGCATCGTCCTCGGTCACCCCGAAGGACACGTGGAGCTCCCCGCTGGCCACGGGGGGCAGGTAGCGCTCCTTCATGGCCTCCGAGCCGTGGTGGATGACAGGCGCCATCCCGAAGATGGACATGTGGAGGGTGGAGGCCGCATTCATGGCCCCGCCGCTGGCGGCCACGCTCCGCAGCAGTGTCCCGGCCTGGAGGACCCCGAGAGCGGCACCCCCGTACTTCTCAGGGATCAGAATCCCCAGCCATCCCTGAGCCGCAAAGGAGTTGTAGAAGTCCCACGGGAAGGCCTTCCGCTCGTCGTGGTCGAGCCAGTAGTCGTCCCCGAAGGCGGCGGCCAGCTTCTCGGCCTCTTGCTGGATGCTCTCCAGCTCCGGGCCCGGCGAGAAATCCATGAGTGGATCTTACCAGCGGGTCCCGGTCCTGGCGGGTCCCGGGCGCGGGCCCAGGCGCTTGCCCTACTTGAGCTTGCTCTCCTTGAAGACCACGTGCTTGCGTACGACGGGATCGTACTTCTTGAGCTCCAGCTTCCCGGACGTGTTCTTGCGGTTCTTCACCGTGGTGTAGAAGAAGCCCGTCCCCGCGCTGCTCTCGAGCCGGATCTTCTCGCGTCCGCCCTTTGCTTTTGCCACGTCCTCTTGGGTACCCCAGGCGCTCCCCGGCTTCAAGCCGGGGCGGTCCGGGAGCCCGGATCTCGAGCCCTGTGATAAGAAATGGCGTGGGAGGATCCAAGGCGCATGGTTGCACCTCTGGAGGGGATTCGCGTCGTGGAGGTCGCGAGCTTCGTGGCCGGCCACGCGGCGGGCTCGAGCCTGGTGTGCGGAATCCTCGCAGCCCTGCGCGTCCGCGACCGCACCGGCAGGGGCCAGGTGGTCGATGTCTCACTCTTCCAGATCGGACTCTACGTGCTCGGAAACGACGTAGCCCTCGGCTTGGTCGCGCGTCAGACACCGAAGCGTCGCTGGTCACCCGTCCGCGAGGTGTCTGAGGTGCTGGATGATCCTCAGGCACGCGCGATGGAGTACTTCCGCAGCGTGGACCACCCCAGGGTCGGACGCTTCGAGACGATCCCCCCCCCCCGCTGCGCCTCTCGGAATACGAGATGCGGGCGGAACGGCCCGCTCCCGATCTGGGAGCCGACAGCGAGTCGGTGCTGCGCGAGGCCGGTCTTTCCGAGTCGGAGGCTGCGGCCGCGCTGGGTCGCAGCACGCAGGAATAGGTGGAGGGTCGCTGAGGCGAGAAGCCCTTTCTGGACGTGCCCGCCGTATTTGCGGATTATCACGCGCGGCGAAACCCCAGGCGACTCCGGGAGAACGAAGTGAAGGGCATCATCCTCGCAGGCGGGTCCGGCTCACGTCTGCAGCCGATCACGCTCGTGGCCAGCAAGCAGCTTCAGCCGGTCTACGACAAGCCCATGATTTATTACCCCCTCGCCACGCTCATGCTGGCCGGCATCCGGGAGATTCTGTAGAGTTCCACGCCCGAAGACACCTCGCGCTTCGAAGCGCTGCTGGGCAACGGAGCGAGATGGGGAATCCGCCTCTGCTATGCGGTTCAACCCCGACCCGAGGGCATCGCGCAGGCGTTCCTGGTGGGTGAGCACTTCATCGCCGGGGACAACGTCACCTTGGTGCTGGGCGACAACCTCCTGT
>DAOVBF010000291.1 GCA_030673955.1 Deltaproteobacteria bacterium | reverse complement strand
TCGTGCCGCAGATGATCAAGCAGGGCGGCGGGCGAATCATCAACATCACCACCGCCGGAGCCAAGATCCCGTCACCCTTCCTGTCGATCTACACGAGCTGCAAGGCGGCCGTGGCACACTTCTCCAGGTGTCTCGCCCGGGAGGTCGCAGGGCACGGCATACTGGTCAACTGTGTGGCGCCGGGTGTGGTTCGAACCGATGCTCTCGTCCCCGTCTTCACTCAGGAGGGGCTGGATCAGATGATCGCCACTCAGCCGATCGCACGCTGCGGCGAGCCAGCAGAGCTGGCCCACGCCGTGCTCTTCCTGGCCTCAGACCAGGCCAGCTACGTGACGGGACAGCAGCTGTGCGTCGACGGAGGCATCAGCCCCTACTAGGAGAGAGACTCGAGAGTCGCCCCGATGCGGCTTGCAGCGCTCTCGGACGATCCACAACTCACCTACGCGGCGACAGCGCGTCTCGCGAGGCTCAGGCAATCCGGCTTACATGCCGTGACACAGATCCCGCAGCCGACGCAGAGCTCCTGGTCCAGGAAGACGGTCTCGGCCCTCTCGTCCACCTCGATCGCGTTCACGGGGCAGCGTTCGGCGCACTTGTTGCACCCGTCACATTCCTCGTCATCGGCCTCCGCCACGAAGGATGAGGGAACGAAGGCCTTGCCGCAGCGGTCGTGGGCGATGAAGATCCCGCAGCAGTCACTGCAGCAGTTGCAGATGCAGTTCTGAATGTTCAGGGTGTGCACCAGGCCGTTCTGGTTGCACTGCTCCAGGACTTCCACGACTTCGTCGTAGCTCAGCTCGCGCGCCATCCCGTGCTTCACGGCCCAGCGGCTCTGATCTCCGGTGTGGATACAGGTCTCCAGCATGTGCTCGCAGTGGTTGCCCGGATCGGCAACCCACTGAGACAGGCGGCAGGGGCAAGCCGAGACGCTCCAGTGGCCCTCGTTTTTGATCGCCTCGGCCAGGTTCTCCGAGGGCTTCGCGTCCTCGGGCAGGGTGTTCACAGCGGCCCAGACGGGGGCAAAGGCAAACCCCAGCTTCGCGAGCTTCTCCTCCCCCCAGCTGCGGATGAACTCGTTGAGCGTCTTCGCCAGCTCGATGGTATACGGGAAGCGGATGCCACCCCAGAGACCGGTCTCGGTAAAGCCCGGGGCCGCCGTCTTCACCACCTGGTAGACCGGGTCTTCCCCGGCGTCATAGTAGATGGTGCCCTTGTCCGCCATGGCAAGCAGCGCCTTCTTCAGCCTCGCCGGCTTGATCCCGGTCCGCTCGACCAGCTCATCCAGCGTGCCGCCCGTGGTGCGGACCTTGAGCGCGAGATCGGCCTCCGCGCGCGTCAGCTGCAGGCTCAGGATCTTGATGAAAGCGGGGGTCTTCGGCGGGGCGGCAGGATCCTCCTCGATGATCATGTCGGCGACCTGCTCGAAAATCTCCAGATTGCTCTCGCTCATGTGCTCGCCTCCCGGTTCTCTGAGTGCGCACTGTACCACGACCCGGGTGGACTACGCGTACGAGATCGGGTCGAGCCCCTTGCGCCTGCGCAGCGCTTCCAGCAGGCCCGCGGTCCCGGTCATCATGTTGTCCCCCAGCGGGGCACCGAGCACGATGGGCAGACGCGAGTTCTCGACGAGCTTTCGCTTGGGGCCCGTTGCCAGGATCAGCTCGGTCCGGTCGAAGCCGAAGGCGCGGCGCAGGTAGGCCCCGTGGCCGCCTTCGGACACGACCCGAGCGTGCTCGAGCTTCCCGTCGGTGAGCGTGCGGAGCAACTCCTCCAGCCGTTCGAGGCAGATGTCCCGCGTGTGGTACTCGAAGAACCCGTTCAGCTCGCCCGCTTCGAGCGCCGCTCCCACCGTGTGCGAAGTCGCGATGTCCATCACGAGCAGCTTGCTCTTCCCGGTCGCGCGCGGGTCCAGCGAGGCGCCGAGGATCGCCGCCATGCCGCTGTCCATGACGTAGACCTCCTGTGTGGGAAGTGCCCGGGCCCCCTGCACGATGGAGCGCAGGCGACTCATCTCCGGGGGAACCTCATCCGCCCGATACAGCAGGGCCTCCGGCGCGGGTCTCCGCTCGAGAGCCGCCCGGAAGCACTCGTGGCGGTAATCGAGCTGCGAGACGCCGGCGGGGGCCGTCCCGTGGTCCTGCGCGCACACAGCGACGATATCGAAGCAAAAAGGAACGCCGAACCCCGTGACGATCCGTTCGAGCCGCTCCGCTTCGAGATCGCAGAATCTGAGTACCGTGTACTCGTGGCTTTCCGCGAGCCTCCGAGCCTCGCCGTCGTCCACGACGCGCAGCCCTGCGGATCGCACCCGGTCCGGATCGTGGTGGACCGTGGCCGCCGCCGAACCGGATAGGACCACCTCTGTCGTCCGCGCTCGCTCCCGCAGCACGCGGCTGACCGCACCGCCGCCCATCTCGGATCCCAGAATCAGGAGCTTCCCGGCGCTCGCCTCGGCCTCGCGTGCGATGCCGACGACCGGTGATTGCACCACGGCCTTATAGTGCTCCCCGGAGCGCGTATCGTAATAGAGCACGTCCAGCGTGCCCGCGCCGACGTCAACGCTGAGGATCCGACTCACGCCTCAGCCCCTCAG
>DAOVBF010000167.1 GCA_030673955.1 Deltaproteobacteria bacterium | reverse complement strand
CGAAGTCGTAGTATTGCTGACGATTCGGGAAGTCGAGGATCGGCGGCCAGAGGCGCGCCCGGACCGGCACGTCGCTGAGCGCCTGACGGACCGGGCCCGCTGCAGCGATCGGACGAGTCGGAACCTGGTCATCCCCCACGTCCCGAAACATCACGTTCTTGTGGCCGTAGTGGGCATCGGGCGTGGCTCCAACCTGTGTCCATTCCCAACCGAGAAACGCGACCACGTCAGGGTTGTCGGGATCACCTGCCACGGCATTGCACTGACGGATTGCGTCCTTCGTCTCGCGCCAGCGCTGAGGCGTAAGCCCTTCTGCGTGGTCATTGATCGACCAGAAGTCCAACGCGGAGCAGAAGCGCGCGAAATCACAGGCGTCTGCCGGTGGGTGTGCACCCTCCCCCTGCATCATGGGCAGGCTCGTCTGGAAGGCGTCGGTCGAGAAGGTCGTGTGGACGTGCAGGTCGCCGAAGAGAATCTGCTTCGGCTCAGCCACATCTTGCCGCAAGGCCGTCGCCTTCTGGATCTGGGCGCGGCTGGCGAGGAGTTTCGCGGGAACCGGTAGCTCGGTGATTTCGCCCGTGCCTCGGTGTTCACCATAGAGTCCCAGGATGATCCCACCGACGTAGGCGATGATCACCAAGAAGACGATTCCCAGGACGAGCCATGCACGCCTTAACATCCCGCTCTCCCCCAAAAAGCTGTTGTTCCAGGTTTACCCCCCACCCATAAGCCCCACCCCCCCAGCCTGTCTACCCATAAAGTTATGTGTAGCGGCATAATACCCACAGCCGGCAGAGCGGAGATGCGGGCGGTGGACTCGGACCGCTCGCTTACGCCGTGTTCCCTGGTAATGTCGAGCTGACGGAGTCCAACGGACCGGGGAGACGCGCATGAAGAAAATACTCGTGGGTCTGATCGTTCTCGTCGCCGCGCTGGTGCTGGTACCGCCGGTGCTCGCGCCCCTGTTCGGGTGGGCCCCGGATGCGTCTGTGATTCCGCCGCCTGGCCGCGTCGTCGAGATCGCGGGCGGGCAGCGGGTGAACGTCGTGGAGGAGGGATCCGGTCCCGCGATCGTTCTGGTCCACGGGCTTCCTGGAAATGCCTACGACTGGAGACCGCTCCCGCAGCGGCTGGCCCGGGGAGCACACCGCATCATTCGCTACGACCGCATCGGGTACGGACACTCGGACCGTCGGGGCGAAGACGAAGCGTTCACTCTGGAGACGAACGCGCGCGAGCTGCTGGCGTTGCTCGATGCGCTCCAAATCGATCGCGCCACCCTCGTGGGATGGTCCTACGGCGGGGGGGTCGTGCAGACGGCCGCGCTTCTGGCCCCGCAGCGGGTGAGGCGCCTGGTGCTGATTGCCGCGGTGGGCCCGTCCTACCAGAGGAGCACCCCCGGCTGGCTCCAGCGGGCTCTCCGCTCCGAACCCGTCGTGCGCTGGGGGCTGGCGGCGGGCTTCCCCGGCCGAGCGCAGGTGAGGGAGGAGAGCAGCCGGGCTTTCGGCTCGATCGAAGCGATGCCCTCGTGGTGGCCGGATCACGCGCTGGCCATGATGTCTCTTCCGGGCACGATCCACTCCTGGCTCGAGGAGCACCGTCGGCTACGCGTGGACGGACTCCGTACCGAGGAGATCCGGATGCCCGTGCTCGTCATCCAGGGCGAAAACGACCTGCTCGTTCCAGCCTCGGTGGGTGAGGATCTTCAGCGGCAGATCGCAGGCTCGGAGCTCCTCATCGTGTCCCGAGGGAGCCACATGCTTCCCATCACACACCCCGATCTCCTGGCTGGTCCCATCCTCGCGTTCGCTGGAGGCGATTCCGGCTCGCCTTGAAGCAGGCGTTGCCTCGCCGGAGCGAACGTCCGACGCAGGGCGCAGGCAGACTATCTCCTATCTCCAGTGCTCACAGCGGGATGCTTCTCGAAACTTGTGCGCAGCGCGACGCGCTCGCCCCGTTCGGGGTAAGATCGATCCGCAGCGGGACCTGTGGCGTGGCCCGACCGGAGGCGAGGGATGCGGACGAGTTGGCTGTGGCACTCTGGGTGGCTGCTGGCGCTGGCGCTCGGCACGCCCCTGAGAGGAGACGCGGTCGAGCTCGCGAATGTGAGCGTCGACGTGCGGGGATCCTTGGTGCGAATCTCCACCGATGCAGCGCGCGCCGAGGTCAAGCGGCGCCGCTTCCGACTCAAGGAACGGTACCTCGGCAAGCGCCGCCTGGTACTGCGTGAGAAGCACAAGGGCGGGCTCTTCTACGAGCGCGACGGCACCATGTATGGGCTGGGCGAGGTCACCGACATCGAGACGTTGGCGGACGGCACACGTCTGACGGTCGCGACCGATGAGGGTCCGAGTGCCTTCGTGACCCTGCGCTTCCTCACGCAGCGCACGCTCCAGGTGGAGCTGGAGCCGCCGCAGCCCGAGACCGTCGAGGCGACGGGCGAGCGCCTGCGCTCGCCGAAGCGCGAGCTCATCTACGGCCTGACCGAACGGCTGCGGGACTCGCCCTCGCTCGCACCTCCGGTGGTCGAAATTCCGGTTGACGACGTCCAGCCACCCGAGGTCGGCTCCTTGAATCGGCGCGGCGAGACGGTCGAGATGCGGATCCTGCCGACCTTCTCGCTTTACACCCCGTTCTACCACTCCTCGCGCGGCTACGGGCTGGCCGTGTCGGGCACGACCTTCGGCCTCTTCGATCTCGCGAGCAGCGATAGGCGGACCTTGAGCTTCCGCTTCGAGACGGGGACGACCCCCGAGAGCCAGAGCCTGCGCTTCCACGTCTTCGTGGCGCCCGAGCACGTCACGATCCTGGACGAGTACACGGCGCTGACGGGTCGCCCGTTCGTGCCGCCCGACTGGGCCTTCAAGAACTGGCGCTGGCGCGGCGAGCTCCGGAACGATCTGCCTCCCGTGGAGGTCGACGGCGTGCCCATGAACGCGGACTTCGCCGAGGACGTGCTGCGCTTCGACGAGTTCGGCATTCCGGCGGGCGTCTACCTCTTCGATCGCCCGGTGCTGGCGGGGGGCTTCGGCTTCGAGGAGTGGAGGTGGGACGAGGTGCGCCTGCCGAACGTCGACGACATGCTCAGCTCGCTCGACGCCCGCGGCTACCGCCGAGGAACCTGGAGCAGCACGTGGGCCTGCGGAGGCGATCCGAACGACAACGGCGCCCAGGCACAAGCGCTCGGCTACCTGGCACCGCCTTCACCCAAGACCCGCGCGGGCATCCTGGAGTGCTCCGATGCCGGAGGCCAGTTCATCCTCGACCTGACCAACCCCGCCGCGTTCGCTTGGTGGCGCAACAAGGTGGCGGCGTTCATGCAGGAGTTCGATCTGCGCGTGATCAAGCTCGACCGCGGCGAGGAGCACATCGCCTCGGACCCGAACGACATCTGGTTCGACGGACGTCGCGGACCGGAGGTCCGCAACGCGTATCCCGGTTTGCAGGCCAAGCTCCACCACGACGCCCTGCAGCAGGCCTTCCCCGACGGGGAGTTCCTCGTCTTCATGCGGCCCGGCTACACCGGGGCCCAGCAGTGGGGCGTGGCCTGGGGCGGCGACATCCCCGCCAGCGAGTTCTTCGGAGTCGGCGCGGGCACCGACCTCGGCCTGCGCAGCGCCATCATCAGTCAGCAGCGAGCGGCGTTCATGGGCTTCCCGATCTGGGGCTCCGACACCGGCGGCTACTACGAGTTCAAAGACCGCGAGGTCTTCGCGCGCTGGATCGAGTTCAGCACCTTCTCGGGCCTGATGGAGATCGGCGGCGTCGGCAAGCATGCGCCCTGGGACATGCCCACGGATCCCGGCTTCGACCCCGAGATGATCGACATCTACGTGCGCTACACGCAGCTGCGTGAGACGCTGCTGCCCTACATCGTGGCTGCCGCCGCGGAGGCGGCAAACGGCGTGCCCATCGTGCGTCCGATGCCGTTCTTCGATCCCAAGGACCGCGAGCTGCGCGATCGCTGGGACCAGTACATGTTCGGGCCCGATCTGATGGTGGCGCCCGTCTGGCGCGTGGGCGAGCGCAGCCGCGAGGTCTACTTCCCCAAGGGCACCTGGCGCAGCTACTGGGACCCCGCCGAGGTCTACACAGGCAAGCGCACCGTCACCGTCCCGGCCCCGCTGGACCACATCCCTGTCTACGTGCGTGATGGCGCAATGTAAGGAAAG
>DAOVBF010000233.1 GCA_030673955.1 Deltaproteobacteria bacterium | reverse complement strand
CGAAGCTGGTTGAAGAACGGCGTCTGCTGCGCGCTGCTGACCGCGAGCACGAGACTGGGGCGCAGCTCCACGGCGCGCTCGAGATCGGGGCTGAAGAGACCCCCCAGAGAGGGCAGCGCTTCGAGGCCCGGGAGTTCCCGGGAGAAGCGGTCGACCGCGACGATCTCGTCGTCCGCGCCAAGCGCCAGCAACACGCGACTGAACGACGGCGAGAGCGAGACAATGCGCTGGCCGTCCGTGAGCGGTGCGTTCTCGGGGCTACAGCCCAGCCAAAACCCGGCCGCAACTAGGCCGACTCCCCACACCAGACGACGGAGCACGCGGAACTCCTCCGGCATCGCACAAGAGCACTTGCCCCAGGCCCCGTGATCTTAGAGGATCTGCCGGAGGGGGACGCGGGCCCAGCCGCAAGCGGGCACCGCGTCCCCCAGATGAAGGCAGAAAGGCGAGCTTCGCTCGCCCGTAGCGCGCTAGCGGATCAGCTTCGCGGTCGTCTTCCCCTTGAGCACGCAGTGCGGACGGATCCGCTCGAGCGCAAGCTCTCCGATGCCCGAAACCTCGGTCAGGTTCTCGACACGCTTGAAGGGCCCCTGCGCCTTACGGTACTCGATGATGGCCCGAGCCCGGGCCGGCCCGATGCCGGGCAGGAGCTCGAGCGCTTCGTTGTCTGCAGTGTTGATATTGACCACCCCGACCAGACGCGTCTGGGGGGCGGAGCTGGTGGCTTGAGAATCAGCCGACACCGTGAAGGCCGAAAGAGCAAGCAGGGCGGCCGCCAGTCCCGGCACCGCCACGCTCCTGATGATTTGGCTGCGCATTTGCGCATCCTCCCTTGGCTTTGGGGCGAGGCGGGGGTACCCAGCGTTCAGCGTTCACGCTGAACGACAAACTCCGTCAGTTCCAGCAGGGTCTGCTTGGCCTGACAGTCCACAAAGTGCTCGATCTTCGCGCGCGCCTCCGCGGCCCGCTGACCCGCTCGCGCAAGGGTGATCTCGACCCCGTGGTGGCGCTCGACACACGCGGCCACCCGGGCCACTTCGGCCGGGTCGGGTGGACCACCGCCCTGCGACGCTTCGCGCCCGAAGCTCTTGAGGATCGAGCCGATCGTATCGCGCTCCCCCACGCTGCATCGTTTGAGCGCTGTCAGGAGCGGAAGCGTCACTTTTCCCTCAGAGGCGTCCTGAAGCGCTGGCTTGCCGAGCCTCTCGCCCGTGCTCCTGTAATCGAGCGCGTCGTCTACGAGCTGGAACGCCAGGCCGAGCTCCCAACCATAGTCGCGCACCCCGCGCCGCTCCGCGCGCGTCACCCCTCCGAGGATCGCCCCGGACTCGGCCGCGGCGGCCAGCAGGCTCGCCGTCTTGCGCCCAATCACCTCCATATAGGTAGACTCGCTCACATCCGGGTCGAAGCTCCGTGAGAGCTGAAGCACTTCCCCTTCCGTCATCTGGCGGAGTGCCTCGGCGTAAACTGAGATGATGTCCATGCTCCCATCGTCGACCAGCATCTGGCAGGCACGTGCGTACATGAAATCGCCGACGAGAATCGCCAGCCGCTCGCCGAAGCGAGCGTTCACACTGGGTCGACCCCGTCTAACGTCCGCAGCGTCCACGACGTCGTCGTGCAGGAGCGAGGCGTTGTGAAAATATTCGACCGCCGCCGCGACCTGGATGGCGCGCGGCCCCCGATACCCGCACAGCCGCGATGTCAGGAGAACCATGACCGGGCGGATGCGCTTGCCCCCGCTGGCGAACGTGTGCTCCCCCACCTCCGGGATCATTGCCGCAACGGAGCGCGCGCCGTCGCGCAAGAGGCGCTCCACCCGGAGCAAGTCCTCCTCCAGGAAGGAGATGATAGAGTCGAGCTCGACGACGGATTCCAAGTGTCTTGCACCCCGGGCGAGGGCGGCCGAGTCTAGCCAACGGTGTGCGGGGATGTCAAAGCAGGCGAGGAGGAAAATCCTCTGAGAAATCCAACAGTTAATCTGGGTTCACAGAGCCACTGCCCGGCCTTCCAAGCGGAGGTCGAAGCGGAGCTCGGCGCCCTGCGGAGCGCGGAGCTTTACCGCTGCCTACGGACGGTGGAAGGCTTGCCGGGCCCCCGCATGCGCGTCGACGGCCAGGATGTCCTGATGCTCGCCGGCGCGAACTATCTCGACCTTGCCGGCGATCCCCGGGTGATCGCGGGTGCGCAGCAGGCGATGGAGAGCGCGGGCTGCGCCGCCGGCGGCTCGCGGCTCATCACCGGCAACCTCGCGCTGCACGAAGCTCTCGAGCATGACCTCGCGACTTTCGTGGGCGCCGAAGCCGTCCTGATCTTCAGTACGGGCTATATGGCCAACCTGGGTGTGATCACGACGTTGGCCGGTCCGGGAGACGTGATCATCAGCGACGCTCTCAACCACGCCAGCATCATCGATGCCTGCCATCTCAGCCGTGCGAGCACCCGTGTGTTCCGTCACAACGACCCCGAGGACCTCGCGCGCGTCGCCGCGAGCTGCGGCGGCTTTCGAAGGCGCGTCCTCGTCCTGGACGGCGTCTACAGCATGGACGGAGACGTAGCGCGGCTGCGCGAGATGGCCCCCATCGCACGCGCCTCAAACATGGTCGTTGTGCTGGACGACGCGCACGGACTCGGGATCCTGGGGCCCGGTGGTCGGGGGGTCGCGAGCCAGGAGGGCGTCGTGGTCGACATTCAGATCGGCAACCTGGGCAAGGCGTTGGGAAGCTTTGGCGCCTATGTCGCCTGTTCCCATACGCTCCGCGAGCTCCTCATCAACCGTACCCGCAGCTTGATCTTCACCTGCGGCCTCGCACCGGCTCCGCTGGGGGCCGCGCACGCGGCGCTGCGCATCATTCAGGACGAGCCGTGGCGCAGGCTGCGTCTACTCGAGCGCGCCGAACAACTACGTGCCGGCCTCAAGACGGCCGGCTTCGACACCGGAGCCAGCACGACCCACATCGTGCCTGCGATCGTCGGGGACAATCGGGCCACCATGTCGCTCTGCGAGCGCGCCCTTGCGCTCGGCGTGCACGCACAAGGCATCCGCTATCCATCGGTGCCCGAGGGCACGGCGCGGATCCGCTTCACACCGATGTGCAGCCACAGCCCGGACGATATCCAACACGCCGTGAAGATCTTCAGCGAGCTTGGCCGCTAGACACCCATGACGGATCTCGCGAAACGGGACCAGCGCACCCTCTGGCATCCCTTCACACAGATGAGCGAGTGGATAGACGGCCGACCCGTCGTCATCGAGCGCGGCGAGGGTAACTATCTGATCGACACAGAGGGCAACCGTTATTTCGATGGAGTCTCC
>DAOVBF010000197.1 GCA_030673955.1 Deltaproteobacteria bacterium | reverse complement strand
GATGGGCCTCGCCAATCGCGTCGTCGAGCCGGGCCAGGCGCTTGAGGTAGCCGTCGCGCTGGGGAAGGACCTCGCGAAGTTCCCGCAGCGCTGCCTTCGCAACGATCGGCTCTCGTCCTACCAGCAGTGGACCCTCGGACTCGAGGAGGCGCTCCTGAACGAAACGCGCCTGGGGCTCGAGGTGATCCGGTCCGGCGAGACGCGGGCCGGCGCGCAACGGTTCGCGAGCGGCGCGGGCCGGCACGGTTCATTCGACTGACACGAAAGATGGTCCAAGCAAAGACGTGCCGATAGAAGTGGGACCCTCTACCGAGAACACGCTCCCCGGTCTTCCCCATGACCGAACCCGCCATACGGAGTACGCGTGACCCCTGAGAGCCTCGGCTTCTGGCGGCTTCTGCCCGGCGTTCGTCGCCGGGAGCGCGGTCGCTTTCTCTTCTTTGCGGCGCTCGCGGCGCTTCTGGGGTCGGCGCTCACGGTCGGGCTCGTGGGCGCCGAGGCGCTTTTTTTGGCCCGCGTCGGGGTTGCGCGCCTCCCACACACATTCGTGTTGGCAGCGCTCGTCACAGTCGGCGGCACCCTGCTCTACGCGCTATGGGTGGGTCGTACACGCAACGACACGTACTTCATCCTCATCCTGCTGATCGCCGCGCTGCTCCTGGGGGTGGGGACACTGGGCGCATGGCTACGCTGGAGCTGGATCCTGCCTGCGCTGTTCTGTCTGTATTTCCTTGCCCAGGCCGTCTTTCTCAACCACTTCTGGACCTTCACGTGGGACTACTTCGATACCCCCGCCTCGAAGCGCCTGTTTCCGCTCTTCACCATGGGGTGTAGCCTGGGAGGTGCCCTCGGGGGAGGGGTCGCTGTGGCAGTGGTACGGGTCGCGCCGCCGGAGGCCTTGCTGGCAACCTGGGGCCTCTTTCTGACGCTGGCCGCGCTTCTGCTGCGACTCGGACGTCGTCATCTGCGGCGCTGGGGTCCGCTCGATCTCGAGGAGGCGGACGAGACCTCGCTCGAGGGGATTCAGGGCGCGATGCGTTACATCCGGAGATCCTCCCTCGGTCGCTGGCTCGTCCTCTCCACCCTGGGGATGGTGCTCGCGCTCTTCGTTGCCCAGTACCTCTACTCCGACATTTTCGTGCGCTCGTTTCCCCGGGCGGAAGAGCTGGTGAGCTTTCTGGGACTCTTTCTAGCCATCACGAACCTGCTCGAAATCCTGCTCGAAGTTCTGGCGACGCCGTGGCTCATCAAGCGGCTGGGCGTGGCCAGCGCGAACCTCGTGCATCCGACGCTCACGCTGGTTTCTTTCATCGCCCTGGCGCTGGACTATCGGATAGGAGCGGCCCTCGCCGCCCGTATCAACCGCGAGCTCGTCGAGGATGCCGTCGCGGCCTCGATGCGAAACCTGACCTATAACGCCCTGCCGTTTCGCTTTCGAGGTCGGATCCGCGCGTTCCTGGAGGGCATGGTGGGCTACTCGGGGATGGCGCTCGCGGGTGCACTGCTGCTCGTGCTGGGCGGACACCTGGCGCCTGTTTGGCTCTGTCTGGCGGGGGGTGGAACGGCGGTGCTGTACCTGCTGGCGAACCTCACGGTGCGTCGGAAGTACCTGAACGCCCTCGCGGAGGGGCTACGCGAGGGTCGGCTCGACCTCGCGGAGGTCGGCGGTGAGATCGGCAACTGGGAGGCGGCCCGACTCGCGCAGCTCTGGAACGCGTTACTCGAGTCGGACGCCGCCCATCCTTCGGAGGTGGAGCTCGACCTCGCGCCCGTGCTGGCGCGACGCGGGATCGTAGAGCCATTGCTTCGTGCAGCGTCGCATCCCAGCACTCGCGTGCGTCGGGCATGCATCGAGGCCCTCGTGTCCGCACCGGCGGAGCGAGCGAAGCCGGTCCTCGTGACGGCGCTCGGCGATTCCGAAGCGCTGGTGCGGCTGGCGGCGCTGCGGACCCTCTCTGCTCGGGAGCTTTTTTGCGACGAGGGGATTGCGCCAGCGGTTCGTGAGCGTCTGGACGACGCGAACGCGGATGTGCGGGCGGAGGCCGCGCTGCGCTGCGGGTCCGACGGCGCCCGTGTGCTCGAGGGGATGGTGCGTGCCCGTGACCCGGCGACGGCTGTCGCGGCGCTACGCCGCCTGCCCCCCGCTCTGCTGCCGCTCGCACTCGAGCAAGTGGATGCTACCGACCCTTGGATCCGAGCGGAGGCACTCGAGTGTGTCGCGCGGCTCGTACAACCCTCGCCGCTTGCGCGAGACCGTTTGGCTGCCGAGCTCGAGCACGAAGACCCACGCGTGCGCTGCGCGGCCGTTCGGGCGCTGGCTGCCTCGGACGACCCAAACGTGGCCGCGGAGCTGACCCGTGCCCTGGAGGACCCCTCGCGGGAAATCCGTCAGCTCGCGAGCGCGACCCTCGGGCGCATGGGCGATGCTGGTGTCGACGCGGCGTTGGCCATTCTGGAGACCGGGACGACCCCGAGCGTCGAAGCGGCGCTTGCTGCGCTCGCGGCGTCGGGAACCCCCCGTGGGCATCGAGCCCTGGCGCAGGAGCTGCAGCGGCAGGTGCATGACACGTGGCGGGCGGTGCTCGTGCTGCACGCGCTGGCAGCGTACCCCGATCCCGGCTTTCGCTTCCTGCGCTTGTGCTTCGAGAACACCGTCAGTCGCAGCCTGCGAGCTGCCGTCCTGATCCTCGAGCTCAGCGAAGATGCACGGCTGGTGCGTGCCGTAGCTCGGGTGCTCCGCTCCTCATCTGTGCGTGCACGAGGGGATGCGCTGGAGGTGCTCTCGAATCTGGGAGACCGCGAGGTGGCTCGGTTGCTCGTGCTCCTGCTCGAATCCCATCCCATCGAGGAGAAGATTCCGCTTGTCGCCGATCTGTTTCGGGCACCAGTGAACCGTGACGAGATTCTCGAGGTCGCGCGCTTGGCGCGTGACCCGTGGGTTCAAAAGGCGTACACCGCTTGCACGGCGGAAACTGGAGGCGCCGAGAACGAGGAGGAAGATATGGAACGGCTGCTGTATCTGCGGCAGGTGCCGCTCTTCAGTCAGCTCAGCCTCGACCAGCTCGAGGCGATCAACCAGATTCTCTCCGAGGCAGACTACGTCAAAGGCGAGGTGATCTGTAGGGAGGGCGAAATCGGTAGGGAGCTGTACGTGCTGGTCGAGGGGGAGGTGGATGTCTTCAAGCGCTACGACACCGATCACCCGGTACACCTGGCGACCCAGTCTCCCATCAGTTGCTTCGGAGAGATGGCCGTACTCTGCGATGAGCCCCGCAGCGCGACCGTCGTGGCGTCCGAGGACGCGCGTATTCTCAGGCTGCAGGACTCACGGGTGAAGGAGCTCATTTTTGAGATGCCGGAGATCGCCTTCGACTTCTTCCGTGTGCTGACCACCCGGCTGAACACCGCGAATCGGCGCTTCGAGGAGCTCGTCGAGTCCGCGCGAGCCGGTTGAGCCAGCGTTGGCCACCCGACGCACCGCGCTTCAGCGTTGGTGAACGAGGGGGAGTCCCGGCACCGGGCTCCGGGCGTGCAGCACGTAGTCGGTGGCAACGCTGCCGATGTAGAGGTCGCGCATGTCGGACCCGCCCCAGCTCACGTTCGTGGGCTGGCGCATGCTCTGGCCCTTCGGATCCGAGATCACCGTGACCACCTCACCCGCGGGCGTGATCGCGACGATCCGATTGGCAACCACGAGGGTTACCCACAGATTGCCCTCCTGATCGAACCCGCAGCCGTCCGTGAGCCCGATGCGCGCGAGCTCCTCCGGCACGGGGGGCCGATCCGGATTGAGGTTTGTC
>DAOVBF010000179.1 GCA_030673955.1 Deltaproteobacteria bacterium | reverse complement strand
AAGCGCGTCCGCCGGGACTTCGACATCGTTCAATCGCAAAATGCCGCGGGGAATCGCACGACACCCGAGGTCCTCCACCGGTTCAAATGAGAGGCCGCTGGTTTCGCGCGGAACCAGGAACGCCGAGAGACCGCTCCAGCCACTCGAGGCGGGGTCGCTGCGGGCGAATACGTAGAACAGATCCGCGTTCAGAAAGCTGACCGAGTTCTTCTCCCCGTTCAGAACGAACCGTTCGCCTCGCTGCTCGGCTCGGGTCTGGATCCGCCCCATGTCAGATCCAGCCGAGGACTCCGTGAGGCAGAGCGCGATGATCTTGTCCCCCGACTCGAGGCCCAGCCGCCAGTGTTCGCTGAGTGCGGAGCCCTCCGGAAGGAAGTGCCGCATATACGGGGGGCCCAGGCTGGTCAGCACGCAGTTGAGGTCGCCCCGCGCCACCTCCTCCGCCGTGATGCCGACGGAGATGAGGTCGCGCTCGGCCTCGCGGCCCTTCCAAAACTCGGCCGCGAAGCGCAGGACCTGCTTGACCTGGTCGTAAGGGTAGGCCTGCTCCGCATCCCCGCGCTGGTAACGCGGGAGCAGCTCCGAGAGTGCAAGCTCCCGGAGCCGAAGCCGGTACTCCTCCTGGGCTGGCGTAAAACTGAAGTCGAGCATCGGCTGCTCCTATCCCGCGGCGACTCTCGCCGCTGCTCCGAAGCGGTAGAGCTTAATCTGCGTGAGACACCCTATCACCGCCGCTGGGGGCCGTGGGCTTCTTACACTCAAGTGAGTTTGGATCGGTTTGGTGTGCCAGACGGTGTACCGGCTCAGCACCACAGGCGAACATTCTACGAAACAGGGGCACACCTAAATCCTTGATTTTCCTCACTCTGGATAGCTCGCTCGTCGGGGCGGCTTGCGCCACATGCTCTTCGTTTGGCTTCGCGTCGCGACTTGCGCCCCCGGTGCCTGAGCTCGTATGCGCCTTGGCTGGCGCGGGATTCGGGCTAGCTTCTCGGAATGCCCAGGGTGCATGTGGCGCGGGAACCCCATCGGCTCGCGACCTATCCCGCGGCCCTCCGGGCGGGAGCGATATCGGTCGGGGTCGGGCTCGTGATCCTGGCGATCAAGTTCCTCGCCTGGTTCCTGACGGGCTCGACGGCGTTGCTGGCCGACGCGGCCGACACGGTCGTTAACGTGATTTGCGCCGCCATGGCGACCTACAGCGTGGCTGTCGCGGCGCGGCCGGCGGATGAAGGCCACCCCTATGGGCACGGGAAGGCCGAGCCTCTCTCGGCTGCGGTCGAAGGTGCGCTGGTCGTCATCGCGGCGATGGTCATCGTCGTCGAGGCAATCCGGCACATCATCCTCGCTCCGCAGCTCGAGCAGCTCGGCGTCGGCATCGCGATTGCGGCGGTGGGGGGTCTCGGAAACCTGGCGCTCGGGCTTTATCTGGTCCGCGTGGGGCGGCGGGAGGGCTCGGAGGCGATCCAGGCCGACGGGGTCCACATTCTCGCCGATGTCGTCATCACCGCTGGCGCCATCGCGGCGCTGATTGCCGTGCGTCTTACGGGCATCCAGCTCTTCGATCCACTGGTGGCGCTGGCCGTCGCCGCGAGCATCCTGGTGACTGGCTGGCGGGTGGTGCGGCGCGCCCTCAAGGGTCTGCTCGATGAGGCGGACTTGGAGTTCCTGTCACAGATGGTCCGTCATCTCGAACGGGAGCGGCGTCCGGAATGGGTCGAGCTCCACGAGTTGCGGGCTCGACGTGCCGGATCCCATCAACATATCGATGTGCATCTCACGGTGCCGCGCTATCAGTCGATCGAGATGGCGCATCAGGCCGCCGATACGCTCGAGAGATCACTGCTCACGTTCGTGGGAACCAGCGCAAGTGCCGTCGTGCATTTGGATCCCTGTTTACCGCGCCACTGCGCAGGCTGTGCGATGGAGGGCTGTCCCGTGCGCTCCGAGCCACTCAAGGAGCAGTTCGCGTTCGATCTGGAGTCGCTGACAAAGCCGGGGATCGTCTAGGCCCCAGCCCTGTTACAAATTCCTTATTTGGCTTAAGTTCCTTGCATGGAACCCCCCGCGGCCCGCTCCGCCATCGAGATCGATCGCACGATCCGGCCGAGCGGCATTGTGATCCAGCCCGATATCCCCCTCTGTCAGACCGATTTGCCGCTGGACTGGTACCAGGAGGAGTTCAAATCCTACGCCGAGGAGTATCTGGCGCTACCGGACCGAAAGCCGGAGACCGTCCTGCCCTGGATGGACTCCTACATTCATGCCGCCCTGGAGAAGATCGGCTCCGAGCTCATGTTGCTTGCTCACTACTACATGGGCGGCGAGATCGTGAAGCTCGTCGAGCGCTACGGCGGACACATCGCTGACTCTTACCAGCTAGCGCGCCAGGCGGTCCTGCACCCGGAGCGAAAGATCTTCGTGGAGTCGGCTGTGCACTTCATGGCGGAGGCGATCGCGCTGCTCGCCGGCCCCGACCAGCAGGTCTACATCACCAACCCGAAATCCGGCTGCACCATGGAGATGATGGCCAAGGGGTTCATGGTTGAGCCCGTCTTCGAGTGGCTTCAGGGGCGTTACGGGGATGATCTTGTTGTGGTGGCCTACATGAACACGTCGGGCCGCCTCAAGGCGCTGGCTGGGCAAAGCGGCGGAGCGGTCTGTACGAGCTCCAATGCAGGGGCGATCGTCCGCTGGGCCCGCGAAAAGGGGCGGCGCATCTTCTTCGTGCCCGACGAGCATCTCGGCCGCAACGTCGCCGCCCAGGTCGGGATCCCGACCGATCGCATCTTCTTATGGCCGGGTGGACACGAAGGTGCCGAGCTGTCGGCGGAAAGTCCTCCCAGTCAGAAACTCTCAGAGCTCGACCGGGCGGAGCTGATCTTGTGGGGCTCGTTCTGTGGGGTTCACACCGTCTTCAAACCGGAGCACATCGCGTACTGGCGCGAGCGCGGCTATGGCGTGGTGGTGCACCCCGAGTGCCCGAAGGAGGTCGTGGACCTGGCCGACGCGTCCGGCTCGACGAGCTTCCTCTGGAAGCACGTGCTGGATGCCTCCTCCGGCAGCCGCATAGCGGTCGGCACCGAGGGCCATTTTGTACGCAATCTGCGTGAGCAGGCGGGCCAACGGGGGATCACGGTGGCCCACCTGGCGGACGTCCCGCTGCCGGGGTTGGGTAGCCAGGAGTGTGGCTGCGCGACCATGTCACGCAACGACCCTCCCCACCTCGTTGCGATGCTCGACCTGATTCACAAGGACCAGGCCCCGGACCTCAACCGCGTGCTGCCGGGGGACATGGTGGACGAGGTCTCCGGCTGGCGTGAACGGCTCGACCCGGAAAGTCGAGCCGAAGTCGCCGCGCAGGCCAGGCTCGCACTCGAGCGCATGATCGAGATCACCGAGGCAGCGCGTCCCGCTCGCCGATAACGCTCGAGACTGAGGTGGCCGAACCTTTGAACCTCAAGGTGGGGATAGCGGTCCGTCCTGGAGCGGCTCGGGCACTTGCTCGGGAGGAAACCAGTGTCCGTCCCAGGCGAAGGCCTCGTACCAACGGTTGAAGGCGTAGCGGTACCAGCGCTCGAGCGGCTCGTAATAGTAGAGCGTGCGATCAACGCTGGGTGCCGCCTCGAGTCCCGCAAACCCCGTCGGTACGAGGGTCGGGGGCTCGGCGCTCTCGAACGGAGCGGGAACCGGGAGCTCCGGGGGCGGCGGAGGCGGGGGCTCGATCCACACCCCGAAAGACCCGGGTACGCAAGCTGCCAGCCACAGCCCCAAGATCGACAGCCGAAGCCAGTTTGTCATGCGTCCTCCCCCTCCGGGTTAAACCCAGTTGGGATCGATCCGTGCTCGATCTTGGCGATGCAGGCTCGTGCAGCGCCCCGAGCCGCATCGATGGGTCCGCGATCGCTTACGCGCAGGAAGAGATACGAAGCCAGAAATACGTCGCCCGCGCCCACGGGGTCGCCACCCTTAATGGGCCGCGTGCGAATTTCGCTGGCCCCCTTCCC
>DAOVBF010000005.1 GCA_030673955.1 Deltaproteobacteria bacterium | reverse complement strand
AGGTTGTCCTCGAGCTCCGGCTGGCCGATCAGCACGATCTGGATCAGCTTCTCCCGCTCGGTTTCGAGGTTCGATACCAGGCGGATCTGCTCCAGCACCTCGGGCTCGAGGTTCTGCGCTTCGTCGATCACGAGCACGGCGCGCCGCCCGGCGGCTTTTCGCTCGAGCAGAAAACGGTTTAGCTGATCGAGCAGCTCGGAACGGCTCCGCAGGTCGGAGGGAAGCCCAAACTCACGGCTGATCGCCGCCAGAAGCTCGAGCTCGCTCCCACTCGGGTTGAAGATGAAGGCGATCTCCACCTCTGGGCCCACCCGCTGCAGCAGCGTTCGGCACAGGGTGGTCTTCCCGGTCCCGACGTGGCCGATCACCTGGATGAAGCCCTCTCCCTCCTCGATGCCGTACAGCAGATGGGCGAGGGCCTCTCGGTGGCCGGTCGAGAGAAAGAGGTACTTCGGGTCCGGTACCAGGGCGAAGGGTTTCTCATCCAGACCGTAGAACTGGGTATACATGGCGCCTACCGCCCTCCCCGCCGGGAGCAGCTTGGGTTGCTGGAGCAGGGTGATACGCTGCGCTGCATATGTCCACGCCCATGCGCACGGTCGGGATTGACGCGGGGGCTACGCTGTGCAAGCTCGCCCTGTCCTCTGAGAGACTCCAGACCGAGCTTTTTCCTTCGACCGAGCTCGAGGCGGTGCGCACCCGGATCGAGCGCTGGGGGCCACGGCATATTGTGGCGACCGGAGGCGGCGTCAGACAGCTCGGAGGCGAGATTGCAGGCGTTCAGGTGCAGTGGGTGCCGGAGGCCGATGCCTGGGCCCGCGGCGCGCCCCTCCTGGCCCGCCGCAACGGCGTGGAGCTGCCGGAGCGCTATCTGCTGGTCAGCCTGGGGACCGGGACATCGGTGGTGGAGGTCCGGGGCGACGACGCCGTGCGCGTCGGAGGCACCGCTCTGGGCGGCGGCACGCTCCTCGGCCTGGGGCAGCTCTTGCTGGGGATCGGGTCCTTCCGGGAGGTGACGGAGCTCGCGGCGCGGGGCAACCGCCAGGAGGTGGATCTGCTGGTGGGCGATATCTACCCGGATGGAGGCGCGCCGCTGGCCCCTGAGGTCACCGCTGCGAACTTCGGCAAGCTGGCTTCGACACGCAGGGAGGACCTGGCCCAAGCTCTGATGGGGCTCGTGGGTGAGAACATCGGACTGATCTGCGGGGGGCTCGCCCGAACTCACGGCCTGGATACCGTCGTCTATGGTGGGTCCCCGCTGACCGACAATCCGTTGCTGCAGCAGACCCTGAGCCTGGTGACGCGAGCCTTTGGCGGGACGGTCCATTTTCCTGCCAGCGCCGCGTTCTGCGGGGCCGTCGGCGCGGTGCTGTCGGCCGAGAGCTAGGCGCTTGCCCCCCGGCAGAAACGGGGCTGTGTGGCGTGCTTCGCTCACCCGGCTCAATCGCCTCGGCGCGCGACTCGATGCAGGCGATCCCTCATCACCTTGAGCTCCTCCTGGAGTTGCGTCACCCGCTCCTCGAGATGCATGCGGGCACGGACCTCCTCATCGATGCGCCGATCCAGGACGTCGGCCTGGTCGCTGGCTCCCGCGATCTCCTCGGGCGTGATCGTCTCCGGCGCACGGGGCCAGGCGAGCAGCGAGGCCCGCGCCCGTGCCGCGGCGCGGCGGCGCCGGGCGACGCGCACTCGGTACCAGGCCAGCAGCGCGATCCCCAGCACCGCAACCAGGAGCACGAAGAGGGCGACCAGGGCGCTCACCCGAAACAGCTCGAGCCAGGCCCGGGGCGGCGGCGAGGGCTCCCCGGCGGGCTCGATGACTTCCGTAATCTCCGGTGCTGGCTCCGGCTCGCGAGGCAGCATCGGCGCAACCGGCGTTTCGGGCTCTTCCGGCACCGGAGGACCAGGGACGCCGGCCTCCGAGACCTCCTCTCCTTCGGGCGGGCTCGGGGCTGCATTGGGCTCGGCCATCTCGAGCGGAGGCGGGGTCGGTGGCTCGATCTCGCCAACGCGGACCGGCTCCTCGGGCGGGGTCGGCTTGCGCTCGGGCACGGCCTCGGTCCCGGGCGGGACGTCGAAGGGCTCCGGACCGGGATCGGCAAAGTCCAGCACGACCCGATCCGGCTCGCGGAGCCGGAAGACGCGCACCCGGCGCGGTCGGGCCTCCACCCGAATCCGCCCTCCCCCCGGAATCGCTTCGATCACCACGACGCCCATGCGCGCAAACGGCGTCTCCAGCCGCTGGTGAGGCAGTAGGGGCCGTGCGTCCAGCTCGAGCACGAAGGGGTCCGAAGCCGCCCCGGGGACGCGGCGCAGGTCCACGCGGCCCTCGAGCTCGACCACCAGGCGGTCGAAGCTCTCGTGCCTGCCCACGCGGACATCCACGATGCGCGTGGGCTCCGCCCCCAGAGCCGCCATCCCTCCCCAGAGGGCAAGCATGCAGGCCGCCGACGCAACGACGGCGCGTTTCATCTTGCTCGATCCCAGCATGACCTCCACAGTCGAGCGCGCGAGTTGCCGCATCCTGGATCGGCAAAAGATCTCTTATCCTATAGACCTATCGGTGGCATGAGGAGCGAAACGGGGCCGGACGTCTTGGTCGTAGGGGCGGGAGTGGTGGGCCTGGCCTGTGCCGCAGCCCTGGCCCGCCGCGGCCGCTCCGTCCTGGTGCTGGAACGCAACGTGGCGCCGGGACGGGAGATTTCCTCGCGCAACAGCGAGGTCATCCATGCGGGTCTCTACTACCCGGCCGGATCGCTCAAGGCCACGAGCTGCTGTGCGGGTCGAGAGCGCCTCTACGCTCGCTGCGCCGAGCACGGGATACCCCATCGACGCACGGGTAAGCTCATCGTCGCCACCCGAGAGGCGGAGATCGCGATCCTCGATGAGATCGCGCAGCTCGCTCGCATCAACGGGGCGGGCGAGGTGGAGATTCTCAGCGCGGGCGAGGTCGCGAAGCGGGAACCGCGGATTCGGGCGCTGGCCGGGCTCTGGTCCCCCGAGTCAGGGATCGTGGACGCCCATGCCCTCGTGATGAGCTATCACGCCGAGATGGAGGCCTGTGGCGGGACGCTGGTGACGCGCACGTCGGTGGTGGATTTGAGCTGCCGGGAGGGTGCCTGGCGGGTGGGGACGGTATCCCCGGACGGCGATCGCTTCAGCATCGAAGCTCCGATCGTGGTCAACGCCGCGGGGCTCGAGTCCAGTCGGATCGCCGCCCTGGCAGGGCTAGACGTGGTGGCCCTGGGCTATGAACTGCATCTGTGTAAGGCCGACTACTTCGCCGTGGCGCCGAGCCTAGGTGTCCTCTGCCAGGCACTCGTCTACCCCGTGCCGGTGCCTGGAGGGCTCGGGATCCACGTCACGCTCGATCTGGGCGGACGCTACCGCCTCGGTCCAGACGTCGAGTACGTGGACACCCCGCGCTACGACATCGACCCGGCAAAGGCGGACGACTTCGCGGCCGCGGTGCAGCGGTTTCTCCCCGAGATTCGGTCTGAGCACCTGAGTCCCGACTTCGCGGGTCTGCGCCCCAAGCTGCAGGGCCCGGGCGAGCCTTTCCGCGACTTCGTCGTCGCAGAGGAGTCCGCCCATGGCGCACCTGGTCTGGTCAACCTGCTGGGCATCGAGTCTCCCGGACTGACCTCCGCGGGCGAGATCGCCGAGCGGGTGGCCAACCTCGTGGCGCAGGGCGCTCCCGCCGGCGGTTAGCGCGCCGGTATCGATTCGCGTAAACTCGGCCCCCTTATGTTCGCAGTGGTGCGCACGGGTGGAAAGCAGCTCCGGGTGGAGCCCGGCGACGTGGTCTCCATCGAGCTAATCGATGGCGAGCCGGGCGACCGGGTGGAGCTCGACGACGTATTGCTCATCGGCGGGGACGCCATACGGGTCGGGACCCCGCGCGTCGAGGGGGCCAGCGTCCTGGCCACGATCCAGGGCGAAGCGAGCGGACCCAAGCTTCGCATCTTCAAGCACAAGCGCCGCAAGCGCTATCGGCTTCACAAGGGACACCGACAGCACTACACCAGCCTCAAGATCGAGTCGATCAAGGTTTAGGTCATGGCACACAAAAAAGGACAGGGCAGCACACGAAACGGCCGCGACAGCCGCGGACAGCGCCGAGGGGTCAAGGTTTACAGCGGCCAGACGGTCACGGCCGGAAGCATCCTCGTGCGCCAGCTCGGCACACCCATCCGCCCCGGGCACGGCGTGGGAGTCGGCCGCGACTACACGCTCTTCGCACTCAAAGACGGGGTTGTTCACTACTCCCGCTCGCGCGATCAGAGCTACGTCCGGGTGGAGTGAGTCGCGGCGACGGGTTCTAGCGTTTCTAGCGTGTTAGCAGCGAGCAGAGCTCGCCTCGGCGCGGATAAGGCCGGCGGATACCGGTAGAATCTGAACCGGGATCATGTCTACTCCCGATTTCATCGACGAGTGTCGCATTCTGGTGCGAGCCGGAGACGGCGGACGAGGCTGTTCATCGTTCCGGCGGGAGAAGTTCGTCCCACGCGGCGGCCCGGATGGCGGAGACGGCGGGCGTGGCGGCTCGGTGATCTTCGAGGCGGACCCCGGCATGACCACCCTCTTGGACACGCACCACCGCAAGCACTATCGCGCCGCGCGGGGGGCCCACGGCAAGGGGGCACGCAAGAACGGCCGGGCTGGCGCCGGACTGGTGCTACGGCTGCCCCTGGGAACGGTCGTGAAGGACGACCAGACGGGTGAGGTTCTGTACGACCTGGTGCGGTCGGGAGAACACTGGATCGCGGCGCGGGGAGGCCATGGCGGTCGAGGTAACACCGGCTTCGCAACCGCGACGAATCGCGCCCCTGACCGCGCCGAGCCCGGGCAACCGGGAGAGGAACGCTGGCTGCGGCTCGAGCTCAAGGTGCTGGCCGACGTGGGACTGCTCGGCTTCCCCAACGCCGGGAAGTCCACCCTCATCTCGCGGGTTTCGGCAGCACGGCCCCGTGTCGCGAGCTTCCCCTTTACGACGCTTCAGCCTCATCTGGGCGTAGTCGAGGTCGGCGATACCCGCTTCGTCATCGCCGACATTCCGGGGCTGATTCCGGGCGCGCACACCGGCGCGGGCCTGGGGTACCGCTTCCTGCGCCACGTCGAGCGGACCCGCATGTTCGTGCACCTGCTCGACCCGGAGCCCAGCCTCCGGGGAGAGAGCAACCGCACACCCGAGCGCGACTACAAGGCGCTGCGAGATGAGCTCCGCGCCTACTCGAGCGAGCTGGCCGAGCGACCGGAGAAGGTGTGTCTGACAAAGTCCGATCTGGTGCCTGATCCATGTGAACGGGAAACCATGGCCAACGGCTTGCGCATACACGGACTCGAGCCGCGCTGGATTTCCGCCAGTACCGGCGAGGGGATTTCCGGGCTTCTTCACGATCTCGCCCGGGAATTCGACGGACATTGACCCGCTCCCGGCTCTCGGATGCGCGCCGTCTGGTCGTCAAGATCGGGACCTCCATTCTGGCACCGCCCACAGGAGGCATTCACGCGCGGCGCTTCTCGGATCTCGCGGCCGACGTCGCCGCACTCATGGACGAGGGACGGCAGGTCATGCTGGTGTCGTCGGGCGCCGTCGGGCTCGGAGGCCGAAAGCTCGGGCTGAGGGAGCGGCCCGTCGAGATTCCCGCAAAGCAGGCCGCCGCTGCCGTGGGTCAGATCGATCTTTGTCGGCGCTACGAGCGCGCCTTCGCGCGACACGGTCGGCACGTGGCGCAGATCCTGCTCACACACGCCGGCCTCGCCGATCGGGAGCGCTTTCTCAACGCACGGCATACCCTCAACGTCCTGCTCGCCAGCGCCGTCGTGCCCATCATCAACGAGAACGACTCGGTGTCGACCGAAGAGCTGCGCTTCGGCGACAACGACCAGCTCTCTGCCATGGTCGTGAATACCTGCGAGGCGGATCTGCTGATCCTCCTCACCAACATCGATGGGCTCCGCGACCGTAGCCCCGATCAGCACGGGGCCAGGCGCATCGGGGAGCTAAGAGAGGTCACCGAGCAGGTCCTGGAGCTGGCCTCGCGTGATACCTCCGACCTGGGCACGGGAGGGATGCGTTCCAAGCTCCAGGCCGCGCGCATGGCCGCACAGTTCGGTGTTCCCACCGTGATCGCAGACGGGCGGCGGCGTGGGGTGCTGCGTCGGATCCTGGCGGGCGAAGCAGTGGGGACGCTGGTCCAGCCCGCCCCCCAGAGGCTCTCCTCGCGCAAGCACTGGATCGCCTTCTCCCTCAAGCCCCGGGGCACGCTCTGCCTGGACGGGGGCGCGGTCCAGGCACTCCGCGAAGGAGGTCGCAGCCTGCTCCCGATCGGGGTCGTCGAGGTCGAGGGCGAGTTCGGTGTGGGCGACCCGGTGCGCTGCGTGTCGGAGAAGGGAGAGGAGGTCGCGCGAGGATTGATTTCCTACGGCGCAAAAGAGGTGCAGCGCATCAAGGGCCAACGCACCTCGTCGATTCCCGAGCTCCTGGGCTATACGAACGGGGACGAAATCATCCACCGCGATGATCTGGTCGTACTGTAGGGATCACCCCTGCCCTGCTACCATAGCGTCATGGGCTTCCAGGACCTGGTGGAAGACATCGCCCGACGGGCCCGTGTGGCCGGCAACCGGATCGCGGAGCTGCCCTCGGACGTGAAGGACGGGGCTCTGCGTCGGGCGGCCGATCGCCTGGAGGCAGCCTGCGCTGGGATCCTCGAGGCCAACGCACGGGATCTCGAGGCGGGCCACGCTGCCGGCATCGCCGCCCCGCTCCTGGACCGGCTCACGCTCACAGAGGCGCGTGTCGGGGCGATGGCCCAGGGGCTGCGCGACATCGCGTCGCTTCCCGACCCGGTCGGTGAGATCACACACATGTGGACCCGTCCGAGCGGGCTACAGGTGGGCCGCATGCGGATCCCCCTCGGCGTGATCCTGGTCATCTACGAGTCGCGGCCCAACGTGACGGCCGACGTGGCCGGCCTTTGCCTCAAGAGTGGCAACGCCAGCGTGCTGCGGGGCGGATCGGAGGCCTTGCACTCGAACACTATCATTGCCCAGATCTTCCGGGGCGCCTTGAACGAGAGCGGCATTCCCGAGGACACGCTCCAGCTCGTCCCCCGGACCGAGCACGAGATCGTCGATCTCCTGCTGGACCGCGAGGAAGAGATCGACCTCGTCATTCCACGGGGCGGCGAGGGGCTGATTCGGCGCGTGGTGGAGCGCTCGCGCATCCCCGTGATCAAACACTACAAGGGTGTGTGTCATGTCTACCTGGACCGGCACGCCGACCCGAAGATGGCGCGCGACATTACCATCAACTCCAAGTGCCAGCGCGTCGCGGTGTGTAACGCGGCGGAGACCCTGCTCGTGCACGCCGCCCTGGCCGACACCGTGCTTCCCCCGCTGCTGGCGGAGCTGCGCGGACTTGGCGTCGAGATCCGTGGCTGTCCCCGAACGCTGGAGCGCTGTCAAGATGCGTTCCCAGCTACCGAAGACGATTGGAAGACGGAATACTTGGACAAAATCTTGTCGGTGCGCGTGGTGGATTCCATCGATCAGGGAATTGACCACATCCGCCGTTACGGTTCCAATCACACCGAGACGATCGTCACAGAGGACCTGCGCACCGCGCGCGAGTTCCTGCAACGGGTGAACTCGAGTTGTGTGTTCGTCAACGCGAGCACGCGCTTTTCGGATGGCTTCCAGCTCGGGCTGGGAGCAGAGGTGGGGATCTCGACCACGAAAATGCACTGGTACGGGCCGATGGGCATCGAGGGTCTCACGACCCAAAAGTTCATCGCCTTCGGCGACGGCACCCTCATCGAGTGAGTCTGGGTGTCTTCGGAGGCACGTTCAATCCCATCCACTTCGCGCACCTGCGCGTGGCGGAGACGGTGTGGGAGGCGCTGGACCTGGAGAGGGTGCTCTTGATCCCGTCGGCGGACCCGCCCCATAAGAGTCGCCGGCTCGCCAGCGCCACGCACCGGCTCGAGATGGTCAAGCTCGCGAGCGCCTCTAACCCGAGCCTCGAGGCCCTCGACCTGGAACTCAAGCGACCCGGTCCGAGCTACACCGTGGATACCCTGCGCGCACTCTCCCGGCGCTACAAGGGCCAGCAGCTCTGGTTCTTGCTGGGCACAGACACACTGACAGAGCTGGATAGCTGGCACGAGCCCGAGACGCTCCTCGGGCTGGCGAACTTCGCCGTCGTGGGACGACCCGGGTCCGATCACCAACCGCTCGAGTCGCTGCTGCCCGAGCGCCTGGCCGGGAGTTTCATCGCCGACCCGAACGTCCTCAAGCACGAGTCCGGTCGCGAGATCCGCAGCGTCCCCTTCCCGCCGCTCGGCATCTCGGCGAGCGACATCCGAAAACGTATCGCGCGCGGGGCGTCGATCCGATACCTCGTCCCGGATGCGGTCATCGAGTACATCGAGAAACACCATCTTTACCAGGAGGGCTCTTGAAGTCTAAGGAGAAGGCACTCGCACTCGCTGAAGCAACGAATCAGAAGAAAGGTTTCAATGTTCGGATCCTCGACTTACGCGGAACCGCTTCTTTCACCGATTTCTTTGTCATCGCGACGGGAGCCTCGGACCGACACGTGCGAACGCTGGCCCAGGCGACCCTGGAGGCCGCGCAACGGCACGGTGAGCGACCCCTCGGCATCGAGGGCGAAAAGACCGCGCGCTGGCTCCTGATCGACCTAGGCGACGTGTTGGTGCATCTCTTTCAGCGCGAGGCGCGTGCGTTCTATGGCCTGGAGCGGCTGTGGGGAGACGCCGCACCGCTCGAGCTACCACAGGCAGCGGGAGGCACACAATGAAGGGACCGACCTGCTTGGTGATCCTGGACGGCTTCGGCATCGGCAACGGTGGGGAGGGCGACGCCACGGCCCTGGCGCAAACCCCGTTCTTCGACCGGGCGGCGCGCCTTTACCCGAAGGCCCGGCTCGAGACGTCGGGCGCAGCCGTGGGCCTCCCGGATGGGCAGATGGGCAACTCCGAGGTCGGGCACATGACACTCGGCGCCGGCTGCATCATCGACCAGGATATCGTGCGCATTCAGAAAGCAGCCGATCGAGGGGAGTTCGCGCGGAACCCGGTCATCCAGGACATCATTCTGGCGGGTGGGCGCGCCGGGGGCCAGGTCCATCTGATGGGACTCATCTCGGATGGCGGCGTGCACAGCTCGCTGGGCCATCTGGACGGAATCCTGGCGTTGCTCGAGGAACGCGGAGTCCGCCCCATCCTGCATGCCTTCACCGACGGGCGGGACACGCCGCCGCAGAGCGCCCTGCGCTGGATCGCGCCACTCGAGGCAAGGCTCAAAACCTCGGGGGGCTGCATCGCCACGGTGAGCGGCCGGTATTGGGCCATGGACCGTGACAAGCGCTGGGAACGCGTCGCGCGCGCGTTCCAGGCGATCGTCCAGCGCCAGGGAAGCGAGGTGGCCTCTGCCGTGGAAGCCGTCGAAAAGGCCTATGGACGTGAGCAGGGTGACGAATTCATCGAGCCCTCGGTCATCGCCGGCGCGCCCGCGCTCGCCGACGGCGACGCCGTCTTTTTCTTCAACTTCCGTGCGGACCGTGCGCGGCAGCTGACCAATGCGCTCACGCGTGTGCGCCCCGAGATGCTGGGGCGCGAGGTGGCAGAGCTGAGGGCGCCCGCGCTGGGTGCCCTGGCGACGCTCACCCTCTACGACCCGGCATTCGGGCTCCCCGCGGCCTTCGGCCCGGTAGAGGTTCCGTGCAACCTGGGCAAGCTCGTGAGCACTGCCGGACGCCGGCAGCTTCGCATCGCCGAGACCGAGAAGTACGCCCACGTCACCTACTTCTTCAACGGGGGTCGCGAGGAGCCCTTCCCGGGCGAGGATCGCATCCTGGTGCCATCGCCCAGAGACGTGCCCACCTACGATCTCAAGCCTGAGATGAGTGCGATCGAGGTCACCGATAAGCTGCTCGAGGCGATCGAGCGAACCGACTACGCGTTCATCCTGCTGAACTACGCAAACCCCGACATGGTGGGGCACACGGGCATCATTCCAGCCTGCGTGCGCGCCGTAGAGGTAATCGACGCCTGCCTGGACCGCGTGTGCGGCGCCGTGCTGGCACGCGGCGGCGAGCTACTCATCACCTCGGACCACGGAAACATCGAGCAGCTGGTGGACCCCGAAACCGGCGCCGTGCACACCGCGCACACCACGAATCCCGTGCCCATCTTCTGGGTACGGCGCGAGGTGCAGGGATGCTCCATCCGAGACGGCGGACTCTCGGACATCGCACCCAGCTTGTGCGAGCGGCTCGAGCTCGAACAGCCGGAAGGAATGACGGGCCGGTGCTTGCTCCGATGCGATCCTCCCTCCTCGAGCTCCTAGCTCCGAGCGTCTGCCCCGCGTGCGACGTTCCCCGCCGCCCGGGCACAGCGCGGCTCTGCGGCCGGTGTCGGGTCCAGCTGGCACCGCTGCGCGAGCTTCGCGGCGTCCGCACCGCTCTGGCCTGCGACGGAACGGGCGCTCGGTTGGTCCAACGCTTCAAGTTCGAAGGCCGGCGCGACGCGCTGGGCATCCTGATCGAGCCTCTGGTGGAACGCGTCCGTGAGCTGCACGTGGACAGCATCGTCCCGGTTCCGCGCCATCGGCAGCGAGTGCGTGAGCTCGGCGCCGACCCGGTCTACGAGCTGGCACGTGCCCTGGCGAGGCGTGTGAAGCTGCCGCTCCGGCAAGATGTCCTGCTCCGGACCCGCCCCACCCGACCGCAGACCGGCCTTCCGCCGCGAGAGCGCCGCACGAACATCGCCGGCAGCTTCGCCGCCCGGCCGGGCGCCCTGCGAGGCAGGCGGGCCCTGCTCCTCGATGATGTGATCACGACGGGGGCAACGCTCTCGGCCGCCGCTGCGGAGCTCCGCCGCAGTGCGGGTCCGCGCGCGGTGGTGCCACTGGCCCTGGCCGGCACCCCAACGCTACCCAGCGCGGGTTGGCCTGCGCTATAAACCCTCCGAGCCCAGACAGCAGCCCGGAGGAGTCTCCCCGTGCCAGACACGATCAAGCTCAAGGCCACCACCACACTCAAGCACCAGCCCAACCTCGGCGAGGAGGTCGAGGAGATTCAGTTCGAGGCGGGTCAGCCCTTCGCCGTCCTCAAGGAGTGGGAGACGTCCTACCTCGCGAAGGACGACGACGGGAAGCTCTTCAATGTGAAAAAGGAGCTGGCCGAGGAGAGCTGACGAGCGCCTTCAGCGTCTGGCGGAGGCGCGCGGGGTCGACCGGCTTCTTGAAGATCACGCCCGCCACACCCTCCATTTGGCTGCGCTTGATGACGTGGTCCTTGTCGTAATAGAAGGCGGTCATCAGGACCACCTGGGTGCCCGGATAGCGTTGCCGGACCTCCTGGAAGAGCTCATAGCCATCCATGGCCGGCATGACGACGTCCGATAGCACAATATCGAACGCGGCTCGCTCCAGCCGAGCCAGAGCCTGTCGACCATCGGCCGCGGAGTCCACGTGGCATCCCTCCGCGCGCAGGATCTCTGCGACCGAGTCACGCACGGCGGCGTCATCGTCGACCACCAAGACCCAGCGTCCCTTTAGCGGACCCTCAGCAGCGCGGGACGTTTCGGAAAGATCGATCATCCGCGCGTCCCCCAGATAGGGGGTGCTCGCATAGTGCTCCCCTTGAGCCATCTGGTACAGACGCTGCAGATGCTCCTCGATCCGCTTGACTTCGTGCTTGATGATGTCGATCCGGCCGCGCTCCCGCTCGAGCTGGCGCGGATCCTCGAGCTCCGCCACAAAGCGCTCGAGCAGCGTTAGCTGATTGGTGATGACCGAGAGGGGATTGTTGATCTCGTGGGAGAGTCCGACCGCTACCTCGCCGAGCAGGGCAAGCTGGTCCTTGCGGATGATGTTGGTCCGATCCTTGGCGAAGCCGACCGTGCCCTTCTCGCTGCGCTGGTCGTCGTAGATAATGACTCCCGAAATCGCAACCGGAATCTCGTGCCCGTCCTTCGCGACGAAACGGGTCGGAAAGTTGACGATCCGGCCGCTCCCACCATTCGCCGCGCTGCGCATCGCGGCCATGACACGTCGAGCTTCCTCGAGGCTCGGATAGAGCCGGGCGACGAACTGGCCCATGATCTCTTCCCGCGCGTAGCCGAGATTCTCTCGCGCGCCGTCGTTGTAATAGGCGACTGTGCCATCGCGATCGGTCGCAACCACAATATCCGGGGACGCCTCGACCAGATGCTCGAGGAGGGTCCTGGAGATCGGCATGCGCCGGATTCTATCGCCTGGCACGAGGCACGCAACGAGCCTCAGCGGACTTCAAGTCAACTCCAGGCGGACCTTTCCCAGAGCGGCACGTCGCGATCGTTTCCAAACCGCGACCGCGAGATGGCTCTCCGCGTCGAGCTCGAGCACGCCCGCAGGCAACGGGAATCGGCGCTGGGGGCCGCGCTCCGGCCAATAGCGTCCGATCAGGTAACCATTCAAATAGAGATTGGCCTTTCCCCGCCCGGGGTCGAGGGTCAACGCCAGTGCCAGCTCCTTCGGGTCCACCCCTTCCAGCCGGAAGCGGGTCTCGTAAAGCCCGACCCCGTTAGGCTCCCCCGCCCAGCCGTGCGGGAGGACCACCTCCTGGGAGCCCGTGCGCTCGACGCCCTCGAAGGCGACCACCGGGTTCATGCCTCTCTCGCCGCGCACGAGTCCACCCCTAAAGCGCCACCGGATGGGGGTCACGCCCGCATCCATGCGAACGATACCGCGGGGGTTGGCACCATCATCCGCGAAACCCTGGTTGTGACCCAGGCTCTCCACCAGTACCACGACAACGTTTCTTCCCTCGTTCAGCTGCGCTCTGCGCAAAGGGATCCTTCGCAAACGTGCGCCGTCCGGTCCCACGCCCAGCCGGTTCTTGAACTGATCGCCGACCGCGACGAGCTCGCGGTTGATCCACACCGCGTAGCAATGCCGGGCATCGAGCAGGAGCCGATCGAGCGGCCCCTGAAAGGTGCCCCGGTACCAGATGAAGCCGTAGTGCACGCCGAGCGTGTCGATGTCCACGTGTCCGCGTTCGATCTGGAGGGGAGAGATCTCGCTCCAGGACGAATCGTCGTAGGCCGGATCGAGGTGGGGACTGACGCCAGCGAAGGTCCAACGCTCGAGCCGCGGCAGTGGCGGAGACGTTCCCGCTGGCGGTGGGATCCAGCGCACCGGCTCGGGGTTGATCGCCTCGAGCTCGCCGTCGGGGCCGTAGACCCGGATCTGGGTCTCCCATGGCGCGAGCTCGGCGCGCTCCGGCTCGCGCGTCGGTACGCGCTTCGGTTTCTTCGACGCGTTCCGCAAGAACACGAACCGTCGCTTGGGACCTTGCCGCGTTGCCAGATGCTGGGGACACCACTTCCCCCCGACGTCGAGATCGACGCGATCCGCCTCGACGAGATCCTCCTCAAACCGATCGAGGAAGTCGTTGAGGCGGCGAACCGCTTCGTAGCGGGCGCCCGTCCGCCCTGACTCCGCGATGGGGGCCCCGC
>DAOVBF010000057.1 GCA_030673955.1 Deltaproteobacteria bacterium | reverse complement strand
GCGGGGGGGGGGCTGCAGCGGCCTCCAGTACCAGTTGATGTTCGACAACCAAGCCGGCAAGTGGGACCAGGAGTCGGTCCAGGATGGCGTTCGCATTCTGGTCGACGCCAAGAGTGCGGTCTACCTCACGGGCACCACGGTGGACTACGTGGACGAGCTGAACGAGAGCGGGTTCAAGATCGAAAATCCGAGCGCCACATCCACCTGCGGCTGCGGCGAGAGCTTCAGCGCCTAGCGCCGAGCCTGCGCCGCGTCGCAAGACCATGTTCATCCGACTGGAGCTCGCACCGGTGGAGGGAGAGCATCGCATCAGGGATCAAAGCTTTAGGGGGAGAACATGAGTCAAGTCACCGAGGCGGAGATCCTCCGCGCGCTGCGACCGATCGAGGATCCGGACTTTCGCCGCTCCATCGTAGATCTGGGCTTCGTGAAGAACATCCAGCTCGACGGAGGACGGGTGTCCTTCGCGATCGAGCTCACAACGCCCGCCTGCCCCGTGAAGGAGCAGTTCAAGCAGGCCGCCCAGGAGGCGGTGGCGGCTCTGCCCGGCGTGAGCGAGGTGGAGGTCACGATGACCGCGAACACGCGCGGCTCGAGGCGGACCCCGCCCCAGGAGGTCATGCCCGACCTCCTGAAGGGCATCCGCAACGTGATCGCCGTCGCGAGCGGCAAGGGGGGCGTCGGCAAGTCCACCGTCGCCGTCAACCTGGCGCTCGGGCTGCATGCGCTGGGCGCCAAGGTGGGCCTGCTCGATTGCGACATCTACGGCCCCTCGATCCCCATCATGCTCAACATCTCCGGCGAGCCGAGCGTGACGCCCGAGCGCAAGCTCTTGCCCAAGCAGAGCCATGGACTCGAACTCATGTCCATCGGTTTCTTGGCCGGCGAGAGCGTCCCCCTGATCTGGCGCGGCCCGATGGTGCACGGTGTGATCCGCCAGTTCCTGTCGGAAGTGCAGTGGGGCGAGCTCGACTACCTGGTCCTCGACCTGCCACCGGGCACGGGTGACGCCGCGCTAACCATCACCCAAACGGCCCCGCTCTCCGGCGCGATCATCGTCACCACACCTCAGGAGGTGGCACTGATCGATGCGCGCAAGGGACTCAAGATGTTTCAGCGCGTCAACGTGCCCGTGCTGGGGATCGTCGAAAACATGAGCTACTTCATCTGCCCCAACTGCGACGAGCGGCACGCGCTGTTCGGCGAGGGCGGTGCCGAGCGAACGGCCGAGGAGCTCGGTGTCCCCGTGCTGATGAAAGTGCCGTTGCAGCCGGATATTGTTCCAGCGGGTGACGCGGGCAAGCCCACTGTCGTCTCGGCGCCCGACTCGCCCGCGGGCAGGGCCTTCCACGAGCTGGCGGGAACCGTGGCCAGGAAGCTCTCCCTGCTGACCGCCGAGGCGCCACCGATCCTCGACAGCAAGATCGAGTGGGTGAACACGCCGGGATGAAGGTCGTCCGCTGGGACGAGGAGGCGCGGCGCTTCTCGCCCGAGAAGATGCAAAAAGTCGGACTCTTCTCTTCGGAGCGCTTCTTCCTCGACCTCTACTGCCTCGAGCCGGGGCAGACGCAGAGGCCGCACGCCCACGCCGACTCCGACAAGGTCTATCTTGTCGTCGAGGGCAGCGGCCGCTTCCAGGTGGCCAACGAGGATCGGCACCTCGCGGCGGGCGAGGCCGTGATGGCGGCCTCGGGCGAGGTTCACGGGATCGCGAACGACTCCGGCCACCGCCTCGTCGTGCTCGCCCTCATGGTTCCACCCCCCCACTGAGCATCTCACCCAGCGCCGAGATCGGCCGACCCTCCGAGTGTCGCGGTGGGTCGATCCCCAAGAGCCGCGCCACACTCGGCGCCACGTCGATCGAGCGCACCTCGGCAAGCCTTGCGCCCCGCGGGATGCCCCTTCCCAGCGCAAAGAAGATCGCACCCATAGCGGGGTGATCTGGTGCATAGCCGTGTGCGCCGCGTATCCGGCCGAAGCGGCCGAGGGCTCTCTCGATCAACGACGGGCGACTGAAGCTGTATGGCGGCCGTGTCAAGACGATGATGTCGCCGCTGCGCTTCGGATGGTAGCCGCGCAGCTTTGCGGGCAGCTGCTCGCTGGCATAGGCCTGAATGTTCTCCGCGCGGGAGAGCAGGCTCAGCGCCCGCTCCCGTCGATGGCGGTCGTCCAGATGCAGGTAGGCCGTGCCGCCCCCCCGGAAGATCCTCGCACCGATCCCCTTGCTCTTCAGGATCTCGGCGACTTCGATCCAGCGGGTCGCGGCCGCCATACCGTGGTCGCTCAAGACGAAGAGCGTGGTCGTGGCCCAGGCGTCCCGTGCGTCCAGGCCGGCCAGGAGCCGAGCGAGCTCGCGATCCTGGCGTGCGAGCTGCTTTGCCACGGCGGGGTGATCGGGACCGCGTCGATGGCCCACGCTGTCGCAGCCGTGCCACCACGAGAGGATGAGGCCCGGCCGGGCCCCGTCGGGCAGGTCCAGCCAAGCCAGAATCTGATCGACCTTCTGCGACTCGGGGATCGCGCTGTCGAAGGGCGTTCTGCGATAGCTGGCACCGATGCCGTTCCAGTCGGTCTCCGAGCCCACCCAGAAGAAGACGGCGGCGCGCACGCCCTGTCGTTCCGCGGCCACCCAGAGCGGCTCGGCCTCCAGCCAGCTCGCATCGTCCGAGTAGTCGAAGCGGCCCCGCTCGCGGTCATGGAAGCGGTTGCCCACGATGCCGTGACGATCCGCGTGGGCACCCGTAGCCAGTGTGACGTGGTTCGTAAAGGTATTGACCGGGAAGACCGGCACCAGCCGTGCCGCGCGTATTCCCTCGCGCGCCATGCGCTCCAGCGCGGGTAGCGATATGCGCTCCGGGTAATCATGCCGCGTGCCGTCCCAGGAGAGCACGATCACGACGGGGCCCGCAGCCAGAGCCGGGAGCGGGAGCAGCAGTGTGAGCAACGCCAGGCCCCGTCGGAGCTGGCGGAGCCAGAAGCGGCCCCCCCTTAGCCTGTGCCATCCACGGGCGCCACTCGGCCTCCCGAGGTGCTCTTGATCGCCGGACCGGAACCGACGGGCGATGCGGAAACTCAGCTGGTTCTCCAGGTCCTTGCGTACCACGCTGTCCACGGCGGTGCGGCTCCGATCGCGCTCGATGCGCAACTCGTTGCACAAAGTACCAAACCCCCGCATCGCGGACGACGTCCTGTCCACGGATCGTGTATGATGGGCATCATCAAGCCGGCTTTGAGCGGATCCAACGCTCACCGGAGGCGGGCGTGGTTGGTACGCCGAGATCGGAGGAGGATAGGATGATAAGTAAGCTTCTATTGGTAGCGATCCTGGCGATCTGCTTCGCGGGTCCGGCAAACGCCATGCGGCTCGACCCACAGCCTGGGGAAAACTACGTCATTTACGCCGGCGATGCGCTGCTCACCCGGCCGTTCATGTTGGGCGTCACCGTCATCGGAGCGGTCGTGTACGGTGTGACGTTGCCGTTCACGTACTTCAGTCACGACCCCTCCGTGGTCGAGGTCCTCGTGAAGCGACCCGCAGCGGCGACGTTCACTCGCTGTCTCGGATGCCAAGTGGGAGAGACCGTGAGGTAGACGCGCCGGAAGATCGGAAGCGTCCTCGGCGCGTCAAGTCACATCTGGGTTCCTCTCATCGTAAGGCACCTCCATGGACAGAAGGAGCAAGGCTGCGTTTCTGGCCCTTGTTCTTACCCAGGCCATCCACTCGGTCGAGGAATACGCGTTCGAGTTCTACCAGGTATTCCGCCCTGCTCAGTTGCTCGATGGGCTTCTCCCTGGTCCTGTTTGCGCTCGCCACGTATCTGTTCTTACGGCTTCGCGGCACCTCAGGCTGAATCGCGCAACCTGATGAGGACCGGTCAGCGCCGCACGGAGAGGGCCGTACGGATTGCGAGAGCACCAGCGAATGACGTAGGCTGCCAAGAAGATGAAGGCTAGGGCGAAAGCAAAGGGGGCGACTGAGCGGATCCGGGTCGGGTTTATCGGGTGCGGCCGGATCGCGGACCTGCAGTGCCTCGGGTACCTCGAACACCCGCGCGCAGAGATCGTGGCTGTCTGCGACCTCGACGCGGCGAGGGCACAGCGACGTGCTGAGGAGTGGGGCGTTCCCAAGGTCTACACCGACGTAGAGCAGCTCCTTGCCGATCCCGATGTGGATGCTGTGGAGATCCTAACGCCTCACCACTTGCACGAGGTGCATGCGGCGGCGGCCCTCGAAGCGGGCAAGCACGTGTCCCTACAGAAGCCGCCGACGCGAACGCTCGAAGAGCTCGATCGCCTCATCGGAGTCGCCGAGCGCAGCGGCCGGATCCTCCGGGTCTTCGAGAACTTCATGTATTACCCGCCGCATCAAAAGGCGAAGGAGCTCGTGGAGGAGGGCGCAATTGGCACACCGATTTCCGTGCGGGTCAAAACCGCCCTGGGACGACTGACCGATGGGTGGCAAATCGAGCCCGAGACGCAAACATGGCGCATGGATCCAAAGCGTTGTGGCGGCGGACCGGCCACATTCGATCATGGCTATCACTGCTTCCATATGGGTCGTTTCTTCATCCCGGCTGAGGTCGATCGTGTGCACGCCTTCATTCATTGGACGCGACTGGCTGACAACGCGTGGATTGACGTCCCGGCGCTCATCTCATGGCGCTACGCGGGGGACCCGATCCGGTACGGCTCGTGGGAGGTGGTCCCTTCATTCCAGATGCGGATTCGCACCGAGTATTACGTCAGCGATGACAGGCTGGAGATCCACGGCACACGGGGAATCATCTGGGTGAACTGCTGCACCGGGAAGCTTCTCGATGAGCCCTCCCTGGTCCTCTACCGTGACGGCGAGACGCGCGCGTACCACGACCTTCCCACTGACTGGGCGGAGTCGTTCAGGCGCGGTGGGCTCGATTTCGTCGGCGCACTCCTCGAAGGACGAGCACCTCCACAGGGCGTGGACGAAGCCCGGAGGACCCTCGCCTTCGCGCTGGCCGCAGCGCGAAGCGCCGAGGAGGGCCGAGAAGTCGCACTGTCGGAGCTCCTCGTCTCAGCGGGCGGATAGAGGCGAAGAACTCCCGTCGCGCTGGTGCGGATCGTGAGTTGCCGTCCGCTCAGCCTCGGCTGATCCCGCCAACAAGCTACTTGGCGCGCTCGATGTAGCGCAGCTCACCGGGGTCCACACGGATCCGATCACCAGACCCCAGGAAGGTGGGCACCTGGATGGTCACGCCGTTCTCCAATACCGCGGGCTTGTTGGACTTCGCGGCCGTCTGACCCTTGATCACGGGCTCGGTCTCTTTGATGCCGATCTCGACCGCCTTGGGAAGCTGCAGTCCGATCGGCCGACCATCCAGAAGCTCGACCAGGACGCGAATACCCTCGCTCAGCCACGGCGCGGCGTCCTCGAACATATCACCCCTCACGGTGAGCTGTTCGTAGGACTGCACGTCCATGAAAACACCCCCGTCGCTCTCCGGGTAAAGGTAATCCATCTCCCGGGCCTCGATGATGGCCCGCTCCACTGAATCATTGGTGGCGAACTTCACCTCGCGCTGGGTGCCATCGAGCAGGTTCCTGATTTTGGTCTGAACGAAGCCGCGCTTGTTGCCGGGCGTCCGATGCTCAAACTCAAGAACTCGGTATGGCACACCTTCGTATATAATGGCCGTTCCTCTTCGCAGAGCGGTGGCCTGGATATCGTCAGCCATCATTTCCCCTCGAGCTTGCGGAGGCGCGCGAGGAGGCGATCCCAAATGCCTCCGAACCCTCCGTTCGACATGATCAATGCGACGTCCTTCCCCGAGCGGTTGCGGACCAGATGCTCGATGATCTCGTCCACGTCCAGGATCATCTCGGCTTCGATACCGCGCGCACGCAGGCCCTCGACCACCTGCTCGGGGCGCATACGCTCGTCCTCGGGGATCTGCTCGGCGCGGAACACGCCCGCTATGACCACCCGATCTGCACACGCCAGTGCATCCACGTAGTCCTCTTCGAAGAAACGCCGTCGACTGGTATGGGTACGCGGCTCGAAGACAGCCCACAGCACCCGCTCCGGATGACACGCGCGCATCGCCGCCACCGTTTCGCGGACTGCCGTGGGATGGTGGGCGAAATCCTCAATAACCACGTAGCCACCTGCTTCGCCGCGAATCTCCTGCCGCCGACGCACGCCGCGGAACTCCTTCAGGGCTTCCGCTGCTGCGTCGACCTCGACCCCGAGCCCGTGACAGAGCGCGACCGAACCTAGCACGTTCTCGACGTTATGGCGACCGAAGAGCGGCACACGAATGCGTGCCATCCGCTCGTTGCCATGCCAGACGCTGAATTGGGTACCGTTCCGGTCGAACGCGACGTCGCTGACGCGCCACAGCGCCAGCTCCTTGAAGCCGTAGCCCTCGACGGACGCGGCCACATCCTCCACGATCTCACTCACCGTCGTCACGTCGGTGGCCGCTACGATGCGTCCGTCCGCCGGAACGCCCTGCACCAGCTTGCGGAAGACGGACTGGATCTGCTCCAGGGATTCATAGATATCGGCGTGGTCGAACTCGCACGAGGTCAGAAGCAGACTGCTCGCGCCGTAGTGGAGGAACTTGGGCGTCTTATCGAAGAACGCCGTATCGTACTCATCCCCTTCGATCACGAAGTGCTCTCCTTCGCCCAGCCGAAAGCTTCCCTCCAGATTCGGGGCGACGCCCCCCACGAGGACGCTGGGGTCGGCGCCAGCGTGCACGAGGATCCAGCCCACGAGACTGGTGCACGTGGTCTTGCCATGGGTGCCGGAGATCACCACGCTGTGCTTTCCGCGCATAAAAAAGTGGTGCACTGCGTCCGGGAACGAGAGATAGGGGATGCCGGTTTCGAGCACCACCCGAGCCTCGGGGTTGTCGCGACGCACGGCGTTCCCAATCACGACCAGGTCCGGGCTCTCCCGCAGCACGTGATCGGGCACAAATCCCTTCTTGACCGCGATTCCAGCGTCGCACAGCTGGTCGCTCATCGGCGGATAGGTATCCAGGTCACTCCCCGTCACGTGGAAGCCGCGGTCCGCCAACATGCAGGCCAGCGAGCCCATCCCCGTACCGGCGACGGCGATCAGGTGAACGTGTCGAATGCCCTCTATCGGCGGCAGATCACGCGGCAACGAAGGCCTCCCAGATCAGATCATGAACCCTCGGCCGGGCTTCGAAGCGGCTGCGTTTCGCGACGAGATGAACGCGGTTGGAGAGGATCACGACAATGGTCCCCCGCTCCAGGTCTATCCATAGGCTCACCCCGGTGAACCCGGTGTGTCCGATGGAGCGTCGGGAGAAATAACGCCCAGACGTCGACCGCCCTTCTGTGGGCGTATCCCAGCCGAGGGCCCAGTCGCTTCCCTCCGGCATTTCCTGGCGACGGAAGAACTCCTGCGCCAGCTCCTGCGGAAAGATGGAGCTCTGACCTCGGTCCGCCGAGAGCATTTCCTCGGCGAAGCGCATCACGTCTGAGGCCGTGGAGAAAAGGCCCGCATGCCCGGCCACCCCTCCCATCGCCCAGGCGTTTCCGTCGTGCACCTCCCCCCAGAGCACCTT
>DAOVBF010000198.1 GCA_030673955.1 Deltaproteobacteria bacterium | reverse complement strand
CGACCCAGTACCACCGCGTTCCTCGAGGTGAGACCGGCGTAGTCGCCGTGTTGATCGGGGTCGAGGGAAAGCTCAGGAACGAGGTCTACAAGGTCTTCAATGGCGAAAACACGATCGGACGCCTTCCCACGGCGGAGGTCCGTACTGACGACCGCGACGATGCAATCTCGCGAGAGCACGCGCAGATCATCCACCGGGAGGGCGCGTTCGGGATCAAGCCCCTGAAAGAGAACAACCCGACCTATCTCAATGACGAAGCGATAGAGGGCGGGGCGCCGCTCAGCGACGGCGACGAGCTCACGCTCGGCGACTCGAAGTTCAAGTTCCGCGTGGTGTAGCGATGCGTGGGGTCACCTCATGCGCGGCCGCCCTCTTGCTCCTGGGGTTTGCGGCCGGTGTCTCCGCGCAGCGGCGGGCCGATGGCGAGTTCGACCTCAAGCAGGCCGAGGCTTTCCTGGACCTCAAGCAAGTCGAGTCTCTCCACCTGGACGACGTTCACCCCGGTGTCGGAAACAAGCGGGTCGTCGATTTGTATTTCCGCGCACTCACGCGCTTCAGCGTCCCCGTAAGAGGGATCCGGCCCGGGGATATCGAAGTCTGGGAGGACGACGAGCGTATCGACAAAGACGACGTGGATATCGCCCCGCTCGAGGCTACCGGCCGCGGGGTCAGTGCGGTCCTGGCGATCGATGCCAGCGGCACGATGAAGGGGGAACCCTTCAGCCGGGCCAAGGACGCGGCCCTGGCCTTCCTCGAGCGCCTGCTCCCCGAGGATCGGATCGCTATCGTCAGCTTCGCCGAGGACGTTCGCGTGGTGGTCGGTTTCGATGCGCTACGCAACGAGACCCGACAGGCGCTGCGGAACCTCGAGATCAACTTCGAGCGCAGTCAGCACACGCTGCTGTATGACGGTGTCTATCGAGCGGTGGACCTGATCCGCCGCTCACCCAGCCTGCCCCGGCGGGCCTTCGTCATCGTGTTCTCGGACGGTAACGATGGAGGTAGCGATCGCTCCCGGGAGCAGGTGATCCGAGCCTGCGAGGGCGGAGGCGATGAACCCCACGTGTTGATCTTCTCGATCGGCTACGCCCGCTTCGGCGGAGGTGGACTCAAGGAGATGGAACGCCTGGCGGAGCCCACGGGCGGGGCATTCCTCGAGGCGGCCTCGATGGTCTACCTGCGGGACTTCTTCGACAGCATCGCTACGCAGATGATGGGGAGCTATCTGCTCAGCTTCCCCTCCGCGATGGATGGTGAGGAGCACGAGCTGCGTATCACCCTCAAGCAGCTCACCGCCTCGCGCAAGTCGCGCTACCCGGAGATCTCGGGTCCCATCTGGCCATGGGTGTTGGCGCTGGCGGCACTGGGGCTCGTTGCGGGGATTCTTCTCTTGGTTGGGGCGGGTACGAGCCAGGGCCGCCTCTCGATCGTGTCGGGCCCGAATGCCGGTGCGGTCATCGCGCTCAAGCCGGGCAAGAATCGCATCGGGGCCCTCGAGGACAACGACATATCGCTCCCCTCCAACACCGTTTCGCGTTACCACGCGGAGATTGTCTCCCGCGGCCGGCGGGTACAGATCTTGGACCTCGATTCCAGGAACGGCACCCGCGTGAACGGGCAGACCGTGCGGGAGAGCCCGCTGCAGCCCGGCGACCGGATCGAGATCGCCGACGTGGAGCTCGTGTACCAGCGCTAGCCCGCTATTCACTCTGCAGCAGCGAGGGACCGGAGAGCGAGCGCAGCGACACGATTCTGGCCTCGTCGCTTCCGACAACGCCAACGATCGGCAGCAGACCGCGGTCGATCAGCTTCTTGATCGAGGACTCCGTGAGGATGTGTTCCACCGGGTGCTGGCTGCGATGCTCCCCATCGACCTGGTACACGTGAAAAGGTAGGCCTGCGAGAGATGCGTGCCGCGGCAGCTCGTCGAGCCCGCCCCCCACGCTCACGGCGCGGGCGACCATGCGAGCCACCGCGAGGGCTCCGTTCGCCCAGAGGTAGGGGATGGCGTCTGCCCCGGTCGTCTCGTCGAATTCGAAGCTGTCGATGGGATCGCTCTCGGGGCCGTAGGGCAGGCGCAGGAGAACCCGGGGGTAGCAGAGACCGATCCGTCGTGCTGCGTGAGAGCGTCGCAGCTCCGAAAGGGCCCTAGGAGACTCGCGGTCCGTGGCGGCCAGCGCGTCAGCGGCGCCCGCGAGCAGCGGGACCGCAGCCCGCTCGGCAAGCTCCGCGAGACGGGCGAGCGCGCGCAGCTCTCCCGGGTCCTCCCCGAAGCGGTAGTCCGCAATCAGGAAGTCGAAGCGGTCCGCCCCGGGGGTGCCGGCCCGCTCCTCGTAGACCAGGCGCTGGAGCTCACCCGCGGCTTCCTCCTCCACCAGCTCCGGCAGTGTCAGGTGCAGGATCCACACCCGCATCGGACCGTCGGTGTCTGCAATCCGGATCAACTCCTGTAGCGAGCGCCAGCTCGCCTCGAGAGCCCGGAAGGTCGGATGGTGGAGGATCGCCCGCATGCGGGCCGCGAGTTCACGATCAATCGCCGCGCGCCAACGGTCCTGCTCGGCGAAATCGGTTCCAGGGTCGGCGGCCTTCGCGATCCTCGCGATCAGGTCGTCCAGCTCGGGGTCCGCATAGCGTCTGCGTGCCGTCGGCTCCCGGGGGGCCGACTCGGCTCCGGCGACGATCGAGTCGAGCAGGTCCCCGTCTGTCAGGGAACCCGAGGGCGGCTCGGGCACCTCTGGGAGCGGCTCGGCCGGCGCCTCCGCAGCCGTCGGCTTAGCCACCCGGATGGTGGCCCCAGCCTCCTCGAGGAGTTGCCGCATGGTTGCAGGCTGTCCTACCTCCGAGCGTGCCCCCAGCATCTTCACGAGCGCCGGAACCCGCTCGGCGATCCGGTCGGGATGAAAATCCGTCAAGGCAGCGAAGGCAAGCTTGGGGCAGAACGGCAGGCCCAGCTCGATCTCGGGACCGAGCTTCCGGATCACGGCTTCCAGGCGATCCCGATCCAGCTCGAAAAACCTTCGCTCCGACAGGCCGGTCGCCTGGGTGCCCGCGAAATCTCCGAGAATGCCGAGCTGAAAGGGCCTGCTAGACATGGGGGCATCCTCCTGGTGCGTCGCTGTGATTGTGTCAGAGTTTCGCCTCTCGTGGGGGCCGCATGAGGCGAGCGTGCGCTCATCACCCGAGCCGCAAGTCCGTCGAGGACTACGGCGACAGGCCCTACTGCCAGGAGTGCCGGCACCAGCGCACGGAGGCCGCACGCTACGTGGACCGCTCGACCACGCCCAGGGAGTGCTTTGTGGCGCGCTCGCCCTCCGGGCACTGGTCGGCGCTTCGAGAGGGCGGGGCTGCTCACTGGGTGGCTCATGAGCTTTCTGCCAAGGCGCCGCCGGCTACCCCCGCCTGCCTGCTGGGCTGCCCGCTGCGCGTGGACGACCTGCTCCGAAACCGGCGCGAGGTGAGCGCCGGGATGCGCATAAGTCGGGGAGACATCTGGGTCGACCTGGACGGGAGCCACTGCGGTCTGGTGGATGGGGTGCGACATCACCCCGAGAAGGGCCTCCAAATCACGATCCGCCACGCATCCCGTGAGCGGGGGGTGGTGGCGACTGATGACTTCCACACGCACTTCATGGGGCGAGGGGCCTTCTACCGCTAGCTGCATTTCCTGCGCACGTTGTTCATCCGGGCTGCTCTGGGAAAGTGGGGTTACACCCGCGCCAACAACCCGGAGGGGACGGCCCCCGCCGTCCCGGGGGGGTGTCAACTCCGCACCC
>DAOVBF010000168.1 GCA_030673955.1 Deltaproteobacteria bacterium | reverse complement strand
AGAGCTCCGCCATGTCGCAAACGCCCGCCGCAGCACGGCATTCGCTGCCCGTGTCAAAGACATCCGCCGGACAGTCGGCGCCAGACTCGTCGCAGAGCTCCGCCACGTCGCAGACACCGGCCGAGGGACGGCATTCGGTGCCCGGGCCAAAGACGTCGTTTGGACAGTCAGCGCTTGATCCATCGCACACCTCGGCAACATCGCAGACGCCACCAGAGGGACGGCACTCGCTGCCCGTGTCAAAGACATCCGTCGGGCAGTCAGCGCCTGAGCCATCGCACACCTCGGCCACATCGCAAACGCCTGCCGAGGAACGACACTCGGCCGTGCTCTTCAGGTCCGCCGGGCAGTCCGCGCTCGAGCCGGTGCACGTCTCGGGCACATCACACGGCCCCGCGGCCGCGCGGCACAACGTGCTGCCGTCCTCGAACTCGCAGGTCGAGGAGCAGCAGTCGCCGTCTTCTACGTTGCCGTCGTCACACGTCTCGGCGCCACGGACGAGCCCATCGCCGCAGGTAGCGGTGCAAACGCTGGGCTCACCCGTGCACGTGAAGCCGAGCTCGAGCTGGCAGAGACTGCTGCAGCCATCCTCGTCCTGCGTGTCGCCGTCGTCGCAATCCTCGCCCGGATTGAGAGTGCCATCACCGCAAACCCCCGCCTGGACGAATCCCGTGTTGAACTGGCTGAAGCCCTGGCCGTCGTTCGGAAGTGGGGCGCGGATCGCGACCTGGTAGTCGAAGACATACTCGGCGTCCGGGATGGCCGGAAACTGAAAGGCGAGGAATACATCGCCGAACAGGTCGAGGATCTGACCTCCCGCACCATCCGACACAAACAACGGCTCCCCGGTGACCGCGTTGGTGAAGCTCGCGAGCACGTATCCGGCGTCGGCGGGATCCGACGCGATCGTGGGTCCCTCGTGAAAGCCCACAAGCACGAGCGTGAAGTCGGTCCCCGGATCGCCGCTGGCCCCCTCGGGGAAGTCCAGAAACCTCAGCGTCGCCCGGTAGTCGATGATGTCCCAGGAGCTCGGATCGTTGGGGTCCGCCTGATTCGTGAAGGTGCCCCCCGTGGGGAACACGCTGTACTGGTAGTGAACACCCTTAATCACGAGGGCGTACTCGAGCGGGTCGGAGACGTCGAACGCGACGCTGCCCCCCCCGGGGATTGGGTTGGGGGGGATCGGAAAGAGGACGAGATCCGCATTGCTGAGTCCGAGAGCCACCCGGCCAGGGCCGAGCACCAGCGGCACCACCATGGCGGCGGCCGCGAGACGCCGGATCACGTCCTTCACCGTCCTAACCCCTACGGATCCTGACCGCTGCGCTCGCCGCGAGCTCCTCGACGATGATCCAGCCCGTAGACTCGGGCAGCACAGGATTTCGAGAGTCTTTCATGCGTCTAAGGAGGGATTCTACCACAGTCCAAGGCGCGGAAATCCAGCGCGGAGCATGCGATATGGGGTCTGAACCCCGCCCCCAGGAGGCCAGGCCAGACAAGTGTCCTGTCCCAAGAGGGCGCTTCCACACGCGCGTCCTGGGCAGGGCCCGCAGATCCCCCAGGACCAGCTGCCTGGACTGGGCTAGACCAACCCGGGCGCGGAAGCCAGGTCCCGCCAGAGGCCGCAGTCGTCGGTCAGTAGATCCAGCGTTTCCCGTTGAAGCGGAAGAGTTCGAGCACCTCGATCCGCTCGAGAGGCTTGGGGCGGCTCTTGAGCGCAGCCGCGCGGGTCCCTCCCGTCTTGCGGTAGCGAACCTCGTAGTACACGAGCTTCCCCACAAACGGGTTTGCTGGAACGCCCGTCTCTTTCACACTGCATCGGACCGGCTTGCTGCTGTAGCCCACGTACTCGCCAACGAGCCGACCCCCGGTCTTGCGGTACGCGATCTTCTTCGCGTTCTGCTCGCTACGCTGACTGAGCTTTTCCATCCAGGACACACAGAAGCGATCGAAGCTCTTCCCCGCAGGGCCAGCCTTCTTGCCCGGGCTGGCCTTCGGGCGCACGCTGTCCGTCACGCCTGGGCCGTCCTTCGTGCACCCGGTCGCATAGACCAGCACACCGAACGCAAGCAGGACGGCTATCACCGCCCGCTGCAAATCATCTAAACGAGGCATGGCGCTTCCTCCGCGGGATCCCTGTCGCACCCGGAAGGCATCGACCACAACCCCGTCAGGCTTGAATCCGCACAGCCCGCCGGATCGCCGCGGGAGGGGAAGGCGAGCGCCTAGGTTGCGCCCGCTCCCTCCCCGCTGACATCGATCCGGTCATTCACCGAGGCCACGCCGGGAAATCCGCGCGCGATCTCCAGCGCCGCATCGCGGGTTTCGGCGTCGGGGACGGTGCCGTACATGGTCACCACCCCTTTCTGCACATCGACGCGGATCGCCACGTGCGCGAGCCGTTTTGCGTCGAGCAGCTTGCGCTGGATACCGCGGAAGAGCAGAGCGTCCGTCGCTTGCAGGTCGACCTCCGACTCGGCCTGGGCGAGCCGCGCCTCGGCCTCGCCCAGCGCGCTGCGCACCTGATCGAGCTCCTCCCGCGCCGTCTCGAGGGCCTCCTGCTTCTCGCGCACAGCGTCACGGGCCTCGCGGACCTCTGCTCTCGACTCCCTCAGAACCTCCTCCGACTCCGCCAGCTCGTCTTCGACGGACGAGCCGCCGCAGCCGGCGAGCGCCAGGGAAAGCAGCAGGGAAGCCACCGCCATCCGACACCTTTGTGGCGCCATCGTCTCTCTCCTTCGTTCGCTTCGGGGTCTACGGTCTGGCTTCGCGCGTGCGCTACCGCAAGACGTTGAGCTCCACGCGGCGGTTCTGCGCGCGACCGTCGATCGTCGAATTGTCGGCGACCGGCTGGGCCTCACCGTTTCCAACCGTGCGCAGCCGGGACGCTTGGAGTCCGTGCGAGGTCAGGTAGTCGGAAACCGCCTTCGCCCGCCGCTCGGAGAGACCCTGGTTGTACGCCTCTGCCCCGATGCTGTCCGTGTTTCCGGCAACCTCCACGCGTACCTCCGGGCTCTCCTTGAGAACCTCGACCGCTGAGCTCAGGATGACCTCAGCATCCGGGCGAAGCGCTGCGGAGTCGAAGTCGAAGTTGACGCCGCGCAGCACGATCCTTCGCGTGACCTTAGCCGGCGGCGGCAGCTCGGCAGCCGGCGCAGCCACCCGGACCCGCGCTTTGCTCGAACCGGTCAGGCCGTCGTCGTCCGTCACCGTGAGTCGTGCATCATAGGTACCGGGCGAGCGATAGGTGTGCCTTACCTGGGCTCCACTCGCACGGTCGCCGTCGCCAAAATTCCATACATACCCGACGACGCGACCATCAGTGTCGCTTCCGACGCCGCGAAAGTCGACCGTGAGTGGTGCCATCCCTTCGCTCGGCATCGCGGAGGCCTTGGCGGTCGGCGAAGCCTTATCGGCCTCTCCCGCGCAGATCAAGTACCCCAACGCGGCGCCCGCAGCGGCGCCAACGGCGGCACCTCCGCCGATGTACCCAAGCCGATCATCGGTATTCTCGCGGTCGTTATGGATCCCAACCGCATTGCCTCCAATACCGCCCCCCGCGCCACCCAGCACAGCCCCTACGGTTGCGCATTTCTTCGCGTCCCAACGTTCGAGGGTCGCGCACCCGTTCATCACGAGACCCAGGCACAAAAGCGCACAGAGCGCAGCGCACTTACTCGTCTTCGTCATCGCATTCTCCTTTTCACTCCCGGTCACTCGCTCCGCCAAAGCCGGCGGTCAGCGAGGCCTTCGAAGCTCTCCCGCTGGGAGAGGCGTGAGACCGTTTGCCGGATATGAAAATCCCCCTGCGGCCACAGGATTGGGTTCCCTCACTGCCAACCCCTGCGTCGAGAACCTATCACGGCCCGGATTGCGAAGGGAAGCAGAAGACTGCGGCTCCCATCGCAAAGCCGGCTTCAAGCTGGGTCTGGCACGCCGGCCCCGATCGCGTTTGAGGCCGTCCAAAATGTGGGTAACTCACCTCATTCTGACCATGGTCGCCGCCTTGGGAGCGCCCGGGCTGACCGCCATTGGTGCCACCGGCGTCCTCATGCGGAGCTGCTAGCGCTCCGACGACCCCGGCTAGTCCTTGCGCAGTCGTCCTCCGATACCCTTGAGCAGCTTGCCCGCCTCGCTCTCGAGCTTCTCTTGCACCCCCC
>DAOVBF010000075.1 GCA_030673955.1 Deltaproteobacteria bacterium | reverse complement strand
CGTCCACCAGGGGCAGGACGACCTGAGGACCCAGCCGACCGGCGCGGCTGGGGCTCGTGTGGCCTGCGGCGTCATCCTGCGCGAGGGGGATGGCACCCCCCGGGTGCTGCCGCGCTAAGACTGCATCCCCCCAGCCGCTGGCTCCCCCTCGCCAGCGAACGGCTCAGGGCTTGCGCAGCTTCGAGAGAACCTCCTCGTGTTCCGGGAAGCGCCCCGCCTTGTGCTTCGAGAAGACCATTTTGCCATCGGCCTTGACGTCGAAAACGCCGTTATCGCCTTTGATGAGACGGGACTCGACTCCGAACTCCTGCTTGATGCGGGCCACCAAACTGGTGGCTTCAGGCAGGTAGTTTCAAGGCACGCAGTACTTGATCGAAACGTCCATTGCGAACCCCCTACGCTACGTAGCGGTATTCTAACCGAGGCATGCACCGCCTGCCGTGTGGGCTGGAGCGCGTTTGAACTCGCTACGCGGTATCATGCGGCGCGTGACGGGCGTGCGGACCATCTCGCAGGTCTTGAAGACCCTCGGACAGCGTGCGCCCTGGGAGAAGGCGGGTGGCTGGGATCCCGTCGGCCTGCAGCTCGGCGATCCGGCGGCACCAGCACACCGCACCGCGCTCTGCCACGAGGTGACCGAGGCAATCGTGAGCGCGCTCGAAGCCGAGCCGGTCGAGCTCCTGGTGAGCTACCACCCGCTGTTGTTCCGGCCCACCACGCGCCTCGTGGCTGGCCGCGACCCCGCGGGTCGTGCCCTGCGTCTCGTACGCGCGGGCGTCGCGCTGGCGGTGGTCCACACGAACTTCGACGTCGCGTCGGGAGGGACCGCCGAAGCGCTGGCTGATGCGCTCGGCCTCGAAGATGTGCAGGGATTCGGGCCGCTTTACGGTCCGGACAGCCTGAAGGTCGTCACCTTCCTACCGAGCGAAGCGGCCGACGCGGTGCTGGAGGCCGTGACGAAAGCGGGGGCGGGCACGATCGGGAACTACACGCACTGCTCCTACCGCGGCGAGGGCATCGGAACGTTCTTCGCGGGCGAGGGCACCCGACCCGTGGTGGGTGCTGGGGGAACGCTCAACCGGGAGGCAGAGGTGCGACTCGAGTTTGTGGCACCGCGTGCGCGAGAGGCGGCGGTCTTGCGGGCGCTCGTCGCGGCTCACCCGTATGAAGAACCCGCCTTCGACGTGTACGACCGGCGCGGCGATGCCGGGATGGTCGGAAGGATCGGGCGCATCGCTCCCGGTAGCACACTCGCGAGCTTCGGCGAGCGGGTGGCGGAGGCCCTCGGTGATCCTGCTCTGCGACTGGCGGGAGATCCCGCCCGGCCGATCGAGCAAGTCGCGGTCCTGCCGGGTTCGGGTGCGGACTTCCTGATGCAGGCGGCGGATGCGGGGGCCGATGTTGTCGTGACGGGAGACCTCACGCACCACCGCGCGCGACAGGCGTTGGACCGGGGTCTCTGCCTGATCGATCCGGGCCACGCGGCCACCGAGCGGCCGGGCCTGCAGCAGCTCTTCGCGATCCTCGCCGCGGTCGCGCCGCCGTGCCGGAGCCTCCTCGAACTGGATCCGGATCCGTGGCGCCGGCCCGGCTGAGCTCACTCCCCGATGATCTTGATCAGCACACGCTTGCGGCGCTGTCCGTCGAACTCACCGTAGAAGATCTGCTCCCAGGGCCCGAAGTCCAGACGGCCGTTCGTCACCGCTACGACCACCTCGCGGCCCATGACTTGACGCTTGTGGTGTGCGTCGCCGTTGTCCTCGCCGGTTCGGTTGTGGTGGTAGCGCTCGGGACTGGGATCGAAGGGCGCGAGTTCTTCGAGCCAGCGCGCGTAGTCCTCGTGCAGGCCTGGCTCATCGTCGTTGATGAAGACGCTCGCGGTGATGTGCATGGCGTTCACGAGGCAAAGTCCCTCGCGGATCTTGCTCGCGGTAACGGCCTTCTCGACCTCGGGCGTGAGGTTGATGAAGTCCATGCGCTTGGGTACCGACATTTCGATGATCTTGCGAAAGCTCTTCATGTTTTGGGCCACCTCACCATCGGTGCCTCAGGCAGGCACCTCGGGCAAAGCTTCCACGGAAGCCTCGACGTGGCAAGACGCGCTGTCGAGGGGAGGGCCGGGGGCCCGGAGGAGGGCTGGCCGGGGCGGGCTGGAGCCCTGGGGGTAACGGAGCAAAGCTCCCCTCCTCCGGGGGAGGGTCGGATGTGCGCCTGAGGGACGCGCTCGGGCGGGAGCACCTTTTTTCGGAGCCGCCTCGGCGCATGGTCTCGCTCGTACCCTCGATCACGGAAACGCTCTTCGCGCTCGAGGTCGACGATCGGATCGTCGGGGTGACGGACTTCTGCGTCCATCCCGCGGAGGCGGTGCAGGCGAAGACGCGTGTCGGAGGCACGAAGAACCCCTCTCTGGAGCGAATCGCGGAGCTGCGGCCCGACCTCGTCCTCGCCAACAAGGAGGAGAACCGGCGTCGCGACGTGGAGAGGCTCGAGGCTGCGGGCGTTGGCGTCTTCGTCCTGTATGCGCGCACCGTGCGGGAGGCCGTCGATGAGATCCGCGCGCTCGGAGCCCTCACCCGAACGGAGGCTCGCGCGCAGGTCATCATCGAGGAGGTCGAGCAGGCCTGGGCGATCGCGAAGGCGCAAACGCCGGAGCCGCGCCCGCGGGTCGTCGCGCTGATCTGGAAGAGGCCCTACATGGCGGTGGGGGGGGACACGTTTGCCCATGACATGCTGGTGCAGAGCGGCGGCACTAACCCCTTCGCGCACGAGCTGCGCCGCTACCCACGCGTCGATACCGCACGCTTGGCCGCGGCGCAGCCGGACGTGATTCTGCTGCCCACCGAGCCCTACGCGTTCGGGGAGGAAGATCGTCTGGAGTTGCTGGATCTCGAGTGTCCGGCCGCGCGCGACGGCCGGATCCACGTCGTGGAGGGCGAGCTGCTCAGCTGGTATGGTCCGCGCATGGCTCGCGCCTTGCGGGTTCTCTCCGACCTCATCATCGGCTAGCGGGCTCGCGGTGCACTATAGCCGTTGATTCCCGAGGGCTCGGGTCCGATAGGTAGGCTTGCCCGCCGCCTTCCACTCCTCGAAGATCTCGAAGAACTCCGGGCCCATGGGATCTATGCCGCGGATGGGCATCGATCCCCGGCGGATGGTCCAGTCGAAGGGTGAGAACTCGCCGGCGCGCTCGAAGTGTCGTTCCGCGGCTTCGGTCTTGCCGGCCTCATGAAGATGCCAGGCCAGTGAGAACTCGGCGCGTGCGAGCTGCTCGTCGGCGGTGGGCAGCATCTGCTGAGCGCGAACCTCGTCCGGTTCAGCAGGAAGCTTGCCCTCCTTCACCCAGGTGCGCAGGGCATCGAGATGGGGTGCCGCCTCCTGCCCGTGGAACTCCTTGAACAGATCGCTCCCGTACTCGATCGCGTTCGGCCGGACGATGCGTCCCTCTTCGTCGATCCAGATCACCGTCGAGACGTTGATGATGCCATACAGGTGGGCGACCCGGTGCTCCGGATCGATCAAGCTGGGATGCTGGGGCTTGGCCTTCTCGATATAAGGCCGGACGTCCTCGGCGGCTTTGTCCAGCGCCACGCTGATCACCGTAAAGCCGTAATCCTTGAGTTCCTCGTGCATCTCCTGCCAGACCGGCAGGTCCTCACGGCACCCGCACCAGGATGCGTAGGCGACCAGCAGGACTTTTCTCCCGCGATAATCCGAGAGGGAGTGCAGGGTGCCGTCGAGATCGGGCAGGGTGAAATCAGGAGCTTGGAGGGACGCGAGCATCGCGGATTGGTCGGCAACCGATTCACCGAGGTACGCGACCCGCTCCTCGCTGTCGAACGCCAGGGGGCGGGTGATCAGCTCCGCGAAGGCCACCAGGTCCACCCCGTCATCGGAGATCACGTCCACCTCTTCGCTCACCGGAACGCACACGTCGCCTTTGCACAGACCCTCCAGCTTGTGCTCCCATCCGAGCGCCGTCTTCAATGCGTTGAATGAGAGACAGACCGTATCGTGGCTTAGCGTGGCATCGACCTTCGACACCCTTCCGCTGTCGATGATCGTGAAAGGTCCTCGTCGCATCTCCCGCTACTCTTTCCTTGGCACGGCTATTCTGCTACGAGCGGCGTGGGTGTGACAAGTACCTCACTCCGCCAGACCGAAGACCCGCGCGGCGTTGTCCCAGAAGATCTTCCGCTTGCTCTCGTCCGGAATGGCCTGACCCTCCAGGCGGCGCATTCCCCACGGCAGGTGCCGTCCGAGTGGGGGTAGTCGGTGTTGAAGAGGATGTTCTCATCGCCCGTGAGCTCGACCACGCTGCGCAGTGTCGTCTCATCTCCGCGACACCCCACGAAGAAATTTCGCTTGAAGTACTCCGTGGGGCGCATCGTCAAGTCGGGGTGCTCCGCGTTGCCCGAGAAGTCCCAGTGCTGCTCCATGCGCTGGAGCCAGTAGGGCAGCCAACCGGCATCCGCTTCGACGTGCACCACGCGCAGCTTGGGAAAGCGTTCGAGAACGCCGTACCAAATCAAGCTCATCATCGCGACCATGGCTTCGAACGGGTGCGCCACAATGTGGCCGGTGGTGTGCGTGTCCAGGCGATCACCGAAGGACGGCAGGCGGGGGGAGCCGGAGTCATGGATGCAGATCGGCTTCGCCAACGTCTCGATCTCCGCCCACAGGCGCAGGTGGTCCTTGTAGTAGAGGTTTCGGCCCTCGATCGGATTCGGTCGCAGGTAGAAGGCCACCGCACCGGCCTCGGCGCTGCGGTGTGCCTCCTCGATAGCCAGGTCGATGTTCTGGAAGGGCAACATGGCCGCCCAGCGCAGTCGCTGTGGGGCCGCGCCGCAGTACTCCGCGCTCCAATCGTTGTAGGCGCGGCAGCACGCGGCCAGAAGCTCCGGGTTCTTGAACTCCCTGCCCAGAAGCTGGGCGCCGACCGTCGGATGCAGGATCTGGACGTCCACCCCTACCTCGTCCATGTCGCGCAGGCGGCTCTCGGCGTCGAAGCCCGCAAGCCGCGCCTTCTTGAAGCGCTGCATGCCGCGCGCCAACGCCGCAAGGAACTCGGCCGACGCGAAGGGGTACTTGCCATACTGGGCGGTGAGGGGCTCCCCCTCGACGGTCATCGTACGATGTGGGCCGACGTCCCGCAGCCGCGGCGCCTCCGATCGGAAGCGTGGATCGATGTAGGTCTCCCACATCGACTGCGGCTCCATCTGGTGGGCGTCGGAGTCCAGAACTCTACGTCCGCTGCGCATGGCTAAGCCCCCCCCCCAAAAACGTGGCATGTCCATGTCCGGACTCCATTCTCCGCTGCCGAGCCACGGATGACAAGCAGGTTTAATCGAGGGTAATTAGACCCATCCCGGGACGGTGCGGCGAGGAGCGCGTTGCCGGTGGTCCGGGCGCTCGTCGAGCGGGAGCCGAGCTACGGGCCCCGCCGCTTCGCTTCGTTCGCACCTCCTACTCGGACACGACAGGACGGCGCTCTGCCCACGGGTAGGCGGCCTCGTAGGCGGAGGCCAGGCGGAGGAGCGTCGCCTCACCGAAGCGCCGTCCTACGAGCTGAAGTCCGATGGGCAGGTTGTCGTCTCCGAACCCGATCGGGACCGACGCCGCGGGCTGTCCGGTCAGGTTGAAGGGAAAGGTGAAGCCGAGCCAGCCCAGCGGACCGACCGGCTTTCCGTTGACCTCGTCGGGGCCGAGGGTGCCGTTCTTCGGCGCCGTAACGGGCACCTGGGGGGTGAGCAACGCGTCGTACTCCTCGAAGAGCGGTGCGAGCTCCCGCATCAACTGCTCGCGCCTCCAGTGTGCGCGTTGCAGATCCTTGTAGGTGAGCTGATCCTCCGCGACGAGGAATCCGCGCAGCGGCGGGAACAGGACCTTCTCCCACTCCTCGCGCTGCGCCTCCAGGGAGGTCGCGGTCTCACAGATCACGATCGCGGACAGCACCCAGGACAGGTCCTCCAGCTCGAGAGAAACCTCCGACACGCTGCAGCCGAGCTTCTCGATGCGACGTACGGCCTCCGCACAGGCCTGTCGTACCTCGGGCTCGACCGGCACGTGTCCCAGATCGGGCGACCAGGCGAGACGGAGTCCACGCGCATCGCCTGTGCACGCCTCTTCGAAGCGCTCTCCCGTGGCGGGAAGGCTCCAGCGATCGGTCGACGAGGGACCCGAGATCACATCCAGCATGCGGGCCGCGTCGCGGACGCTACGGGCGATGGGTCCCACGCACGACAGGCTCTCCCAGCCCGCTGGAAAGTGGAGTTGAGCCGCGCGCCCGAGGTGTGGCTTGATCCCGAACACTCCGCAGAACGAGGAGGGGATCCGGATCGAGCCGCCTCCGTCGCTGCCGCTGGCCAGTGGGCCCATGCCGCTCGCGACCGCCGCGGCGGAGCCGCCGCTCGAGCCGCCCGTGTTGTGCTCGAGGTTCCAGGGGTTCTTCGTCGGGCCGAAGAGCACGTTGTCGGTGACCGGCAAAAGCCCGAACTCGGGTGTGTTGGTCTTCCCGATCAAGATCGCGCCGGC
>DAOVBF010000164.1 GCA_030673955.1 Deltaproteobacteria bacterium | reverse complement strand
GCCACCTGGGGAACCGGATTCTCGTCTCCGACGATGGATGACCTCTTTTTCGATTCGTCGTTCTTCGTCGGGACCCCCGACCTCGATCCCGAGCGGAGCAAGGGCTGGGACGTGGGCATCGAGCAGGCGCTCTTCGATGAGCGGCTGAACCTCGACGTGGCGTACTTCGAGAACCGGGTCAAGGATCTGATTGTATTGGACGCCTTCGCTTTTCCGATGACCGTAACCAACGTCAACAAATCTCGAGCGCGTGGCGTCGAGGTGGCATTGATGGCGAGGCCGCTGGAGAACCTCGATTTGTCCGCGGCCTACACGTTCACGTGGACACATAGCGACGAGACCCACGACAGGCTGCTGCGGCGGCCCCCTCACGTCGGCAGCTTGGTCTTGAACTACCGGCCGCTCGAGCGCGCCAACGTCAACCTGGGGGTCTACTACAACGGACGGCAGGACGACTGGCCCCAGACGACCCTCAGAGACTACGTGCTGGTCAACCTCGGGCTCTCCTGGGAGGCGTCCGCGAAGCTCACTCTCTTCGGCCGCGTGGAGAACCTCTTCGACAAGGATTACGAGGAGGTCAACGGGTTCGGATCCGTAGGGCGGACGGCCTACGCGGGCCTGGAGCTCCGTTTCTAGCCGCGGCCTGCCGGGGGCTTTCCAGAGGGGTCTTGACCCCCGGAGCTGCTCAGGGTAGTTTCCAGAATTAGAATTCCGATTCTGGATGAGGCCGCGATGATTGCGCCATCTGAGTCACAGCTCGAATGGGTTCGGCCGCCCCAGCAGGCTCGTAGCCAGGCCACCCTGTCGCGTCTGTTGGACGCCGCCGAAGCGCTGCTGGCGGAGAAGTCCTGGGAGGACAGCGCCGTGAATGAGATCGCCCGGCGGGCGAGCTCCTCCGTGGGCGCCTTCTACGCGCGTTTTCGCGACAAGGATGGACTTCTCCGATCGCTTCAGGAGCGGTTCCTGACGGAGGCCTTCGTCACGGCCGATGCCGCGCTGGATTCCCAGCGCTGGGAGAGGGCTCCGATCCGGGAGATCGTGCGTGAGGTGGTCACATTCCTGGTGGGAATCTACCGTGAGCGCGCAGCGCTGCTCCGTGCGTTGCAGCTCCGCGCTGCCGCCGACGAGGATTTTCGAGCCCGCGGCGTGCGCCTGACCCGGCACATCGCCAGCGGCTTACGCACTCTGGTGCTGGCGCACCGGGAAGAGGTGACCCATCCCGATCCCGCGCTGGCGGCCGATTTCAGCCTTCGGATCGTGCTTGCGGTCCTGCTGCACCGACTTCTGCTCGGGGAGGGCGTCCTCAGGACGGCGCCGCTCTCCGATCGCCAGCTCGCCGCCGAGCTCACCCGGGTTTGTCTCGCCCACATGGGCGTTGTCCATACCAACGCTTCGACGCCTTAGGAGGAATCGGCCCATGGCCGCGCTGAACCGTATCGATGCCGCGCAACCTGTCGAGCAGCTACATGTGGCGCAGAACCTGACCTACAACTGGCGCTACGACACCACGCGCAAGCAGCTCATGCGTCTGTATGAGAACGCCAAGCGCGACCAGTGGGACGCCAACAAGCGTCTGGACTGGTCGATCGACGTGGACGCCGAGGCCGGTCTGGTTCCCGATGCGGCGATCGGGATCTACGGCACGAGCCTGTGGAAGAAGCTCACCCCCGGCGAGGTGGAGAGGCTTCGCCATGAGTCGATTACCTGGCAGCTCTGCCAGTTCCTGCACGGAGAGCAAGGGGCCTTGCTCGCCAGCGCGCAGATCGTGGACTCCGTGCCCTGGTACGAGGCGAAGCAGTACGGGGCAACGCAGGTGATGGACGAGGCGCGACACGTCGAGGTGTACCGTCGCTTCATCCAGGAGAAGCTCGAGCACGAATACCCGGTGAACCCGCAGCTCAAGGAGCTCCTCGATGCGATCCTCACGGATTCGCGCTGGGACATCAAGTTCCTCGGTATGCAGATCCTGATCGAGGGACTCGCGCTCGCGGCCTTCGGGATCATGCGTGATACAACGACGAACAAATTGCTGCGCGAGCTGACAGCAGCGGTGATGGAGGACGAGGCGCGACACGTCGCCTTCGGCGTTCTGTCCCTGCGCGAGTTGTACAGCGACCTTCGGGAGGCGGAGCGACACGAGCGCGAGGATTTCGTCTATGAGGCCTGTCTGCTCATGCGGGATCGCATCCTCAACCGTGAGGTCTGGGAAGCCATGGGCATGGACGTGGATGAGTGCATCGCGGTCTCGATGAGGTCACCGCTTGCGAAGGAGTTTCGTCGGCGGCTCTTTTCCAAGATCGTCCCCAACGTGAAAAGCCTGGGCCTGCTCTCGGACCGCCAGCGGGCGCGCTTCGCCGCACTGGGCCTCCTGGAGTTCGAGACCCACGCCCCATCCGACGTGGACGAGGCGGTGGTTGCAATGAAACGCGCTCTGCGTCTCGCGTCCTGAGTAACGGCTCGATCCTCCGCGCCCCCCCGATCCTCCCACATCACGCCAAACGTATGAGTTTTCGCTAATACCCCCCGGGGGGCTTTTCGCTGACGGGTCTCGATTCCATCTTCGTGGCGGGCTTTCTGCTCGGGACCCTCACCTGGGGGGTATGGCACGCGCGGCGCGCGGGCTCGAGCAGCGTCGAGTTCTTCGCTGCCGGTCGCCGCCTGCCGTGGTGGCTTGCGGGCACCTCCATGGTTGCCACGACCTTTGCTGCGGACACGCCGCTGGCGATCGCTGGGCTCGTCGCCACCGAGGGCGTCTCGGGGAACTGGTTCTGGTGGGCGGACGTGCTCCCGGCCATGATCGCGGCCTTCCTGATCGCGCACCTCTGGCGTCGAAGCGGGGTCCTCACCGACAACGAGCTCGTCGAACTTCGCTACGGCGGCCGCCGCGCCGCGGGGTTGCGGCTCTGTCGGGCGCTCTACTTCGGCGTGCTGCGCAACGCGATCGTGATCGGCTGGGTGAATCTGGCCATGCTCAAAGTCCTGCAGCTCGCGCTGGGCCTCGATCCCGCGTCGGGGCGCTGGGTGCTGGCGGGCCTCTTCCTGCTCACCGTGGGCTACACGCTGCTCTCCGGGTTGTGGGGTGTTGTATTCACCGATCTGTTGCAGTTCACGCTCGCGATGGTCGGCTCGGTCTTGCTGGCGGTCTTGGCCGTGGGCGCGGTCGGCGACCTGGGGAGCCTGATCGATCGGCTCGGCGTCGTGCACGGACCGGAGACGGCGGCACGGACCCTCGCGCTGGTGCCTGCCGAGCGCGAGGCGTTCTGGGCGTTCGTGATCTACGTGGCGGTGAAGAGCTGGTCCAGCGGGAACACCGAGGGCAACGGGTATATCGCGCAGCGTCTGCTCGCGACGCGCGACGAGCGGCACGCGCGTCTCGCGGCCGTGTGGTACGCGGTCGCGAACTTCGCGTTACGGCCCTGGCCCTGGATCCTCGTGGGGCTCGTCGCCTTTGTCGCCTATCCCGAACTCGGCGATCGCGAGGCCGGCTATGTGCACGTCATGCTGGATCGGCTTCCGTCGGGGCTGCGTGGCCTCATGATCGCGAGCATGCTCGCCGCCTTCATGTCCACGGTCGATACGCAGCTCAACTGGGGCGCCTCCTATCTGACACACGATGTCTTCCGACGCTTCCTCCGCCCGCAGGCATCGGAGCGCGCGCTCGTGCGCGTCGCACGCGTAAGTGTGGTTCTGATCTCCGCACTGGGCGTGCTGGCCACGCTGGCCATGCCCTCCATTGTCGGTGCGTGGAAGTTTCTGGCCTCGATCACGGCGGGCACCGGCCTGATCGTGCTCCTGCGCTGGCTTTGGTGGCGCATCAATGCCTGGAGCGAGATCAGCGTGATGGTGGCCTCGCTGGTGCTTGCGAACGCCCTGCTTCTCTTCACCGACATACCATTCCCGTTCTCGCTCGCGATCGTCGTAGCGATCTCGGTCCCCTTCTCGCTCGCGGTCACGCTGCTGACCTCGCCCGAGGAGCCGGCGCGGCTTCGCTCCTTCTACGAGCGCGTGCAGCCTTCCGGGTGGTGGCGGCCCGTGTCGGCCCCACTCGGTCAGGAGGAGCGCCGCCTGGGCGCACGTCCCTGGCTGGAGGTCGCAGGGGCGACGCTGGGAGTGTATGCGCTTCTTCTGGGAGCGGGCGGACTCTTCTTCGGGCAGCGTCTACTGGGCTGGGGGGGCCTGGCTGCGGGCATGGCCCTCCTCGCGGTGGTACTTGCGGGTCCCGGGCGCGGGC
>DAOVBF010000145.1 GCA_030673955.1 Deltaproteobacteria bacterium | reverse complement strand
GGAGCGCACGCGGCATCCGAAGCGGCAGGTCGGCTGGAGCTTCAGACGCCCAGGCGACGGTGGCGCAGCGCGGGAAGCTCCCGGCGGATGTGCTCGAGCGTGGCGAAGTCCAGCTCCGCGAGCGCGATGCCTTCGCCATCGGGGACGGTCGCCAGGATGACGCCCCAGGGGTTGATGATCATCGAGCGACCGAAGGATCGGCGCGTGGCGTTGTGGATGCCGTACTGGGCGGCGGCCAGCACGAAAGCCTGGTTCTCGATGGCGCGAGCGCGGAGCAGCACCTCCCAGTGGTCCCGTCCGGTGGGAACCGTGAACGCAGCGGGTACGAGCAGGATGCGAGCGCCACGCTCAGCCAACGCGCGGTAGAGTTCGGGGAAGCGGAGGTCGTAGCACACCGAGAGCCCGACGGGCCCCACGCGCGTTTCCGCCACGACGATTTCTTCACCGGGTCCGACCGTACGGGATTCCTTGAACGAGGCGTCCGGCAGGTCCACGTCGAAGAGGTGGATCTTGCGGTAGCGCGCGAGCACCGTCCCGTCGGCGTTGATCAGAGGGGCGGTGTTGAAGCAGCGTGATTCTCCGGGAACGCGTTCCGGCAAGCTGCCGCCCGCCAGCAGGATGCTATGGCGCTTGGCCTGGTCACGCAGGAACTCGATGATGGGGCCGTCCGGCCCCTCGGCCACCGGGCTGGGACCCGCGTCCTCCTCCTGCATGAGTGCGAAGTTCTCGGGCAGGGCCACGAACGCGGCCCCGGCTTGGGCGGCGCGCGCGATCCAATCTGCCGCTCGCTCGAGATTGCGCGCGAGATCCCCGCCTGATGTCATCTGAACAACCGCCGCTATCATGGGTGGCAAAGCTAGCACGGGCCCGGTTTGAGCGGGGGGGAGGGCCATGGCCGATCTTGACGTTGATCTGAGTCACGCGAGAGTGGAAGATGCCGTTCTAGAGAGCCACGGCGCGACGTTGCGCAAGGCGCTCCATGCGCTCGAAGAGGCTCCTGAGGGTGACTTCCTGCGCGTGATGCGCGGATCTGTGCTGCTGCGCGAGATTCGCACGTATTGCAGAAAGCGGCCACGACGCGTGACGGACGTGGTCCAGCTCGGCGTCGGGGGCAGCTCGCTGGGTGCGCAGGCACTCTGCGCGGCGCTGCTCAAGCCGCGGTACAACCAGGTCGTGCGCATGCCCGGCCTGCGTTTCCATTTTCCCGACAACGTCGATCCCGATGGTTTTGCCGCACTACTCGATGAGCTGCACCCGAGGCGCACGTTGGTCCACGTGGTGAGCAAGTCCGGTGGAACGCTAGAGACCCAGGCCCAGCTCTACGCCCTGCTCGAGTGGTTCTCGCGCAAGCGCAAGCCTTTCCCGCTGCGTGAGAACATGGTGGTGACGACGGGCCCGCGCGGGGCGCTGCGCGAGTTCGCGGAGAGGGAAGGGATTTCCATGCTGAGCTTCCCCGAGAACGTGCCCGGCCGATACTCGGTGTTCACCGCAAGCGGTCTCCTGGTCCCCGCCCTGTGTGGAGTACCGGTGGGCCGGATCCTCACCGGCGCGCGCCGCATGGAGGCCAGCTGTCGCGACGATGGAGTGGTGGGGCCCGCAGGCCGGCTGGCGGCGCTGCACTTCGTACACGATCGGCAGGAGGGGCGGCGAATCCACGTGGAGCTGATCTACGCGGATGCGCTCCTGCTCGTGGGCGACTGGTTCCGGCAGATCTGGGCCGAGAGTCTGGGCAAGGAGGAGCACGGTCCCACGCCGGTGATTGCGCGGGGGACGACCGACCAACACTCCCAGCTCCAGCTCTACATGGAGGGACCCGACGACAAGCTCTACACCATCTTGCGTGTGAATCGCTTCCGCTCGCGGGTTCGCATCTCGCGGCACGCCACGCCCGACGCCGTGGGTGGACGAGAGCTGGGTGAGATCTTTGATGCGGAGGCACGCGGCACCCAGCAGGCGCTTGTCGAGAAGGGCAGGCCCGTGGTCGAGATACGGCTGCGCCGGATGATGCCGGAGGCGATCGGCGAGCTGCTGTTGCTCCAGCAGCTGCAGACCGCTCTGGCCGGTGCCCTGTACCAGGTCGATCCCTTCACCCAGCCGGGCGTCGAGGCGGGCAAGGTCGCCGCCCTGAGAATCCTGGGCCGCCGCTAACGCGCGTTGCGCCGGGACCCGTCACTGCAAGCACCGCGTAAGCGGTGCACGCAGCGAGCGGAACGCGAGCGTAGAGCGGGTGGGCGCGGCCGCCCGCGCCCGGGACCCGCAGCTACGACCGGAAGTCCGCCGGATTGATCGAGTTGCGGCGCATCACGTCGTAGAAGTCCTTGCGGTCCTTCGTGGCGATGCGTGCAGCGCGACTGATGTTGCCGTGGCAGATGCGAAGCACGCGCGTGACGTACTCCCGTTCGAATGCGCGCTTGGCCTCGCGGAAAGAGGGCACCTCGTCCGACGACTCCCAGCTCAACAGGAGATCCTCGGGACCGAGCTCTTCTCCGCGGGCGAGCTGAAGCGCGGCACGCACCTGCTCGCGGAGCTCGCGCTCGTTTCCCGGCCACGTGTGCGTGTGCAGGCGATCGAGCGCTTCCCGTGTGAAGCGCCGCACCTCGCAGGGCTTGCCCAGCTCGTGCTCGAGCTCGACGCGCATGTTGGCCAGGAAGTGCGCCGCGATCGGCAGGATATCCTCTTTGCGCTCACGCAGCGGCGGGATGCGAATCTCGAGCAGCCGCAAGCGTTCGGAGAGCTCCGGACTGAGCCGACCCTCCGAGGTCAGGGCATCCAGCGACGAGGCGCTTGCAGCCACGATCCTTCCCTGCAGCGGAATCCGCTCCGACCCGCCGATCCGCTCGAAGTAGCCTCGCTCCAGAGCGGCAGCCAGCGCATGTTGCAGGTCCTTGGGCACCGTCTCCGTTCGCTCCAGCAGTGCGGTACCGCTCTGGACCCGCTCGAACGCGCCCTCGTAGGCGGCAGGAAGCGCCGGGATGCCGCCGGCCGAGCTCCCGAAAAGCTCGCGTCCCAGAAGCGACTCAGGAACGATCGAGGCGTCCAGGGCAAAGAATCCTCCGCTGGCCCACTCGCTCGCGTTGTGGATCAAGCGAGCGATGAGTTCCTTGTCGATTCCATCCTCGGCGTGAATCCAAACCGCAAAGCGGCCCCGTGCCGCGATCGAGATCTGCTCCAGCGCTCTCTGTATCGCGCGACTGGTGCCGACGAGTCGATCCCCACGGCGACGCGTAGTCTGTGCGCGCGAGGTCTCAACGGGCTTAGACATCACGGCCTCTCCACTGGACCCGGTTCGAGTGGCTGATTCTGCCATTAATCTACCCCCCTGAATGTGAAATTAACGCCGTAGGAAGGCGAGTTGTCAAGGGATTTCTCATTAATTCCATGCCTCCAGGGAGATCCATAGACCCGTGGACCCCATGATATCCTTGATATACCCCCTGGGTTCGTTTGTCATCCTCCAATCGAGGTACGAAGGTGACCCAAATCCGCGTCCTCCCAGAGGACCTGGTGAACCAGATCGCGGCTGGTGAGGTGGTCGAGCGCCCCTCGTCGGTGGTGAAGGAGCTGGTGGAGAACGCGCTGGACGCGGGGGCCAGACGCGTTGACGTGTCGATCACCGGAGGCGGCATCCGCTGGATCGCCGTGACGGATGACGGGACGGGCCTCTCGCGGGCCGATGCTGAGCTGGCCTTCTGCCGCCATGCCACGAGCAAGATCGGCTCGGTCTCGGATCTCGTCCAGGTCGAGACCCTGGGCTTCCGCGGCGAGGCCCTGCCCAGCATCGCGTCTGTTGCTTGTGTACGGATGCGGACGCGGAGGCGCGAGGATCCGCTCGGCACCGAGCTCTCGGGGGAGGGCGACGGGATCCGCAGCGTGGGGGAGGTTGCCTGCCCCCCGGGGACACGCATTGAGGTTGCCGATCTCTTCAGCCGGGTGCCGGCGCGTCGCAAATTCTTGAAGTCGCCGGCCACCGAGTCGACCCATATCGTACGCTGGCTGGAGCGCATCGCGCTGGCACGACCGGACCTGCGCTTCTCGCTGGAGCGCGACGGCCGCTCGGCGTTGGTCCTGCTCCCCACGGACGATCCGCGCGAGCGTGTGGTCGCCGTGCTTCCGCCCAGCATCGGCGAGCGCCTGCTGCCCGTGGCCGGGCAAATCCCGTTCGCGCGCGTGAGCGGCTACGCCAGCCCCACCGACGTACAACGCGGTAGCTCTTCCGACATTCATCTCTTCGTCAACACGCGACCTGTCCGCGACCGGCTCCTGCTTTACGCGGTTCGGGAGGTCTATCGCGAAGCGCTTGCGCCGGGGCGGCACCCGGTGGCGGCTCTGTACCTGGAGATCGATGCGGATCAGGTGGACGTGAATGTGCACCCCGCCAAGTGGGAGGTGCGCTTTCGCCAGCCCGACGCGATCCGGCGACTGGTGCGGG
>DAOVBF010000255.1 GCA_030673955.1 Deltaproteobacteria bacterium | reverse complement strand
TGTAGACGATGGACACGTCCTCGTCTCGTACCGGATGGCGCCGCAGAATGTCGCGCTTGACCATCTCCGAGTTGACGAGGATCCGGCGGTAGTGGCCGGGTCTGAAGGCACGGCGCTCGATCTGGAGCGCGACCCAGCCCTTGAGTGCACCCTTGCCGCGCAGGCGCTCCCAGCGGCTCATGAGGTGGTGTCGCTCGAGGTCGAGGTAGGTTCGGTGGCAGCCGCCGCAGCGCACGACGTCCTGACTCCAGGTCCGGCCGAGCCCCACGACGACATCGTAGCTTTTCGCGGCGACGTGCTTCTCGACCGCCCGGGCAAACGCCCAGGTACGCCAGGCGTTGCCGAGGGAGCGAAGCGCAAGCCGCTCGAATCGAACGCTCGGATGTGGTGCGCTCTCGTGGCGCCGGCAGACGATGGTCACGCGGTGGCCGAGCCCGGCGAGGTGCGTCGCGAGCTGGTTGAGGAAGCGCTCCGCGCCCCCACCGTAGTTGTGAGTCGCGTACACCAGCGCAACGTTCCGTCTCGGGTCCATCTGTTGGCCGCTTCCCCAGCTGCGACGTACGAGACCGCAGCTTACCCCAGGGCGGGCTCGCCAACCTCGCTCGAATTCGGAAAGATTGCGCCCAAGGGAGCCGCTTTCAACCAAAATTCTCATGACTCAAAGAGCGCCCAGTGAAGAACTCCAGCGCCGGTGGCTCGACGCTGTCTTGCTCCCGGGCATGAGCGATCCCCGCGAGAGCTGCCTCACCGAGCTGGCGGAGTACTCGGGCCGGCCCCGTGAGGAGGTGCTGGCGCTCTGCGAGCGCTCGCGTGACCTCCTCAAGGATCGCTGGGAGGAGCGGCCCCGGGACAGCGCGGACGCCATCGACGATTTCTACCGAGACGCCGATGCCTACATCTACGGGCTCCTGTGGTGGCACTGTCTCCAGAAGGGGCCAAGCGTGGCCTGGAACGCGGCGATTCTGGAGTTCGCGCTCGAGCTCGGCGTGCGCTGCTGCCTGGACTTCGGCGGCGGAATCGGAAGCAACGCGCTCCTCTTTCAGGGGGCCGGCATCGACACCACCCTCGCTGAGATCTCCAAGCCCGCGCTCGACTTCGCGCGCAAGCGTGCCGAGCGCCGCGGGCTCAAGCTCCACTTCGTCGACCTGAACGACGACTCGTTGGACGGAAGGAGCTTCGATCTCGTGATGGCGATCGACGTTCTCGAGCACGTTTCCGATCCCGTCGGTACGCTGGAGCGGCTCACGACTTTGGTGCGCCCGGGCGGATACCTCTGCTTCGATCTGATTGCGGGCCAGTACGACCCCGACGAGCCATTCCACCTGATGAAAAGCAAGTACCCCATCCGCTCCCGCGTCCGCGGCATGGGACTCGCTTCCGTGGCGAACTTCGGGAAGTACCTGTGCCTGCGCAGAGTGGACCGATCCGAGCTGGTGAACCGGGTACTTCGCGGCTGGGACGTGCTGCGCTGGCGGCTCTACTACCTGGCCCAGGGGCAGTGGCCCTCGGCTCGCTGAGCGGCGGTCGCGGCGCCCTCGAGCATGACTTTCCGGAATCTCCGCCGCATCCCACGCTCACTCCTCTTTGCGCTGCGGCGCGATCCAGCGGGGCGACGCCAGCTGCGCTACTGGCTGCACTCGCTCCGCTCCTCGAGCAACCCGATCGACGATGAGCGACCGCTGATTATGTTCGCGGCCGCCTCGGGGCTCGAGCTGCGCTGCGACATGAAGGTCTTCGAGTGGGGATCGGGCGCATCGACCCTCTACCTGGCGCGGCGGGTCCAGGAGCTCACCTCCGTGGAGCATGATCCCGACTGGCACCGCTGGATCGCGGCGGCGCTCAGAGACCGCGGAATCGGCAACTGCCGCTACGTCCTGGCCGAGCCTGGGCCCGCCGGGAGCGGCGCCCCGCACGAAGCGGACGAGCCCTTCGTCTCCGTGCGCCGTCGCTACGCGGGCGCGAGCTTCGAGCGATACGTGAAAGTTCTCGATGCATACCCCGACCAGCACTTCGATCTCGTGCTGGTGGATGGCCGTCAGCGGGTCGCCTGCGGTCGGCGGGCGATCCCCAAGATCCGATGCGGCGGTCGCCTTCTGCTCGACAATTCCGAGCGCTCCGCGTACGAGCCGCTGCGACGGCTCCTCGAGGGCTACCCCGTGTCGAACTTCTTCGGGATTGGTCCGGGCCAGGCCAAGCCCTGGCAAACCACGGTCTGGGAGATTCGATAGTCATTGTGCACGGTGCCAGGGCTCTCCGAAAGCCGTCCCGATGATCTCGGCGGTTGCATGGCCGAAGGTGTGGTAGGTGTGGACGTAGTCGAAGCCCGAGCGCGCGATTCGCTCACGTTCCGTGTCGCGTCGGAGGTAATGGTCGATCAGCTCGAGCGCCTCCGGCGTCGAACGAAACCAGACCAGGTGCTCGTGGTTCGTGAAGAACTCCTCCAGACCCGGGACGTATCGCGTCAGCAAGAAGCCGCCGCAGCCGAGGGTCAGCCAGGTGCGGTTCGAGAAGTACAGGTAGACATCATCGCGTGCGTCGACGCCGAGCACGATTCGCGAGGAGGCGCAGATATCGCGGTACTGTTTCGGGTACACGTGGGTCCGCGTGGGAGCCAGCCCCTGCGTCCCCTTCCAGCCCTCACCGTAGAGCTTGAGATCGAAGCGGGAGGCGACGGCTTGTATCAACTCGACCCGCTCCTCACCAACGGCTTTGCCGATGAAGGCCGCCTCGCCTTCCAGCGCCCGGCGCGGGCGCCCGCGTGCGTGGTCGAGCGGATCGCAGCCCCCGCGTAGATAGGCCACGCGGGGGACGCCCAGTCGCTCGAAGATGGGGACCATGCCGCCGGCCGTCGTGAAGAGCAGCGATGAGCGTCGCGCCACCTCGAGTAGATGCTCGCCCGGCTCGCTCGGATCCGGGGGGAGATCCTCGTAGTAGAT
>DAOVBF010000024.1 GCA_030673955.1 Deltaproteobacteria bacterium | reverse complement strand
TCCATGCTGGTGACACGCGAGAGCAGAAAGCTCGTGTTGCCGTCCTCGATCGGGACGATGAGGCGGGCCCCGTACTCGTACTTGTCGAAGAGGAAGACGCCGAAGCGCGCGTTCTGGATGTAGTCACCCTCACCGTCCGGCGGATTGATGGTCTGCACGACGTCGAGCAGAACGTCCCGAGCCATCTCCCACTTGCAGTACATGCTGTCGCTCAAGCACTCGTCATCGTCATCGTCGCCGGGGGGGTGCGCCATCGACCCCGACGTGTCCACGAGGAACATGATGTTGGGCACCGACCAGCTGCCCGCCGAGAACAGAGCGAGATCGCTCGATCCTGCGCCGGCGCTCTGCGGGAGGAGCAGGGCCGCCACGAGAAGAAGAGAGACGAGGAGATCTGTTCTACACGTCATCGGTGTCCTCCGGTGCCCATCAGGGTCCACGACTGTCGGGTGCCGGGTTGGGCTTCGGGTGGGGCTTCGGGTCGGGCTTGGAGCGCGATTGTCACGGCCAGAACGAAGAGCAACCGTCGTGCCAGCCTCCACGGAGACCGGAAACGCGCTCCTGTCCTCTATTTGCCGTTCTGTGTCATGAAAGAGTTGCGGGGCCGGAAAAGTTTGCGTGCTTCAATCGGCAATCCTTCCGCACGCGACTTCGTCTGTTGGACCGCGAGAAACAAGCGTCGCTGGGGTCTCGAAGATCCCCTCGTAGGAGGGACCCGGCTTCGCTATGCTCCCCGCTGGTGCCCGGATGGTGGAACTGGTAGACACAGGGGACTCGGGAGGGTCCGCCGCGTGGCAACACGCGGGTCGTAAACCGGGTGAATTCAGGGAAGCCTAAACCGGGGTGCTGCGAATCCTGGCAAGGTAATCCTGAGCCAAGCCGTGGAGGGCATCGGTTCCGCGGAAGGTGCAGAGACTAGCGGGGTGAGTCCCAACAATAACCCCCGCCTACGAGCGCCCGGCACCCCATGCGGGTGAAGAGATAGTCCGCGCCGGGGAGAAATCCCCGGGGAAGCGTAAAATCCCTCGGAGCGAAAGCTTCGTGCAGGTTCGAATCCTGCTCCGGGCACCATAACTAGCATCTCGGTTGAGCGGCGCGGTCGCAAACGCCTTGCGTACCCGGGGCCAGCCGCGCTGCGATCTTGGACATCACCGTGGGCGAGAGCACGATGTTGTTGTGGCCCACGCCCGGGAAGATCACCGGCTCGCTGCCCTGCAGGTGCATGCTCTCCCGCGGCAGTACGAACAGGTCCGAGTCGCCGTACATCGACACGTAGCGCATGCCGTCGTCGAGATGCGAGCCGTCGTTGAGCTTGTCGAGGAAGCTCGAGCCCGGCAGCATCATCGTGGTCACCTCGGTGGGGAAGTAGTGCGCGAGGTAGGTGCCGTAGTTCGGCGTGGCCAGCAGGAACACGCGCTCCACCGGGTGATGCTTGGGGAACAGCTGCAGGTAGCGCCGGATGATCAGCCCGCCCAGGCTGTGCCCGACCAGGGTCAGCGGGTCGCCCGGCGCGGACGGCGCCTGCTCCATCACGTGGTCGAGGTACTCGGCCAGGGCAAAGGCGACGCCGTCGATGTCGGGCGTGGTGTCGTAGTCGAACACGAACCCGGCGCCGTGGCCCATGGCCGCCTGGTACCAGCGCAGGGGCGCCAGGGAGCCGGCCCGCGCGCCCGTGCCGTGCAGGTAGACCACGGGCCGGCCACCCGCCACCCGGGTCGTGCAGGTGGACTGCCGGCCGAGCCAGGACAGGCCGAGCAGGGCCAGGCCCGAGCCGAACTCCTTGGGGATGTCGTAGACCTGGGGCAGCATGCCGCGCCCACTGCCGGCTGCCATCAGGCGCCGCGCTGGTCCGCGGCCGCGTCGGTCGGAGCGGACCTGCGGGCCACGGCCGAGCTGATCTCCCACGACGCCCGGCTCAGCGCGGTGCTGGCCAGATCGACCGCGGACATGACCAGGGTCCGCCGGGCCTCGAGCAGATCCTCGAGCATGCCCACGGTGTGAGACAGCACGCTGTACAGCTGGTCCTGGATCGTGCGCTGCGCGGCCTGGGCTGACTGGGTCTCGGTTGCCATCTGTCACCTCTTGTCATCTGTTATATTACAAACTATGACATTCGATGACGTCTGTCAAGCCCCTTTTCTTAGCCCTGGTGGCGGGCCGCCTCGATCGCGGCCGCGTAGCACTCGGGGCAGGCGTAGAGCAGCGGCCGGCCGTCCGCGCCCAGGCCCATGTGGGCGTCCTCGCCGGGGTACAGCGTCTTGTGGCACTCCCCGCAGGCCGAGCGCCGGCCCAGGGCGATGCGCTGCCAGGCCACGGGCGCCTGGTCCGCGCCGGGCGCGTCCGGCTCGCTGCCCGCTCGCCCGCGCTGGCGCCGCGCCCCGTCCTCGGAGCCCAGGGCCTCGGCGATGTTCATGCCCTCGTCCACCACATCGCTGACCAGCCGTGGCGAGTCCTCGAGGATGATGCGGATCAGGTTGCTCACCGGGATGCGCAGCGCCGCGGCCCTGTCCACCACCTGCTCGTAGAGCGAGGGCGTGATGCGGGTCTGCAGCAGGCGGTCCTTACGCTCCTCGGGCTTCTTCTTCGAGGCCTTCTTGGCGGGCTTCTTGCGCTTGGCCATCACGCCTCCGCTGTCATCGTGCGTATTACACCGTATGACAATGAGCCGCGGCTGTCAAGCCGGCCAGAGCTTCAGCGCAGCGTGATCGAGGCCGAGCCCCTGGCCCGGATACGGTCCGTGGGATCCATCTCAATGCTCGCGCGCCTGCTGCGGCCCTTGGGCGCCACCGACGCGGTTGTACTCGTAGAGTCGCGGCGACCAGATCGCCTCACCGATGGAGAACAGCGCCGCGAACAGGCAGCCCGAATGCGCATACAGCGCTCTAAATCTGCGCATCCAAAGCTCCGTAACGGTACGAGAGAAGGTCTCGAAGCCTGGCGCGGAGTTGAGCGTGCCGGTGCCATCCACGGAGCTTCCCATGCCCCACATCCCGAGCGCACTGCTGTTGGCCGGCGCCGTGGCGCTGATCTCTGCTCCAGCTGCTTCTTCGACCCTGCGGGTGCCGATCGAAACTCTCGCGCTGGTGCCACCGGCCGAGCTTTCCGCGGCCATCGACCACTCCGCTCATTACCTGGCGCGTGCCTGCGGGTCCGACGGTCAGTTTATCTATCGAGTGCACCTTGACCCCAGCGTCAAACAGAGGGAGAAATACAACCTGCTCCGGCATGCTGGGGCGATTTACGCTCTCACCCAATATCACCAATACCGCGCAGATCCCGAGGTGCGCGCCGCCGCGCTCCGGGCTGCTCACTTTCTGCGCGACTGCTGTGTGGCGCCCCTGGCGAACAGGCCTGACTTGCTCGCCATCTGGTCCGATTCACGCCTTACGCGGACTGGGAAGGCGCGTCAGGCGAAGCTCGGCGGCACGGGGCTCGGGCTTGTCGCCCTGGTGCGCACCGAAGCACTGGAGCCCGGCCTAGTCGAGCTGAAGAAGCTCCGAGCTCTGGGGCGGTTCCTACTGTACATGCAAAAGGCGGACGGCAGTTTCTATTCCAAGTACATCCCGTCCGAAGGCGGTCGCTGGGACCAGTGGCAGTCGCTCTATTACCCGGGCGAGGCAGCGCTGGGGCTGACTCTGCTGTACGAGCGGGATCCACACAGCGATTGGATCCAGGGCGCTACGCGGGCGCTGCTTTACCTGGCGCGAAGCCGGCGCGCCGAGCGCGAGCTACCCCCGGATCACTGGGCCCTGCTCGCAACGGCAAGCCTCTTCGCCGTGTGCCGCGATGCGTGCCCGCCGGCTTCCGCTCGAGAGGAGCTCGTGCAGCATGCTGTGCGCCTCGTCGAGAGCTTTCTCGGCGAGCAGTTGGTGGCGGTGGACCCACTGCTGGCGGGCAGCTTTACGCGTGATGGACGAACCACACCGACAGCCACTCGGCTAGAGGGACTGTTGGCCGCGTTGAGCCTACTGCCGCACAACGAGCGCACCCTGCGAGCGCGGGTGGAAGCGGCGATCCACGCCGGTGTCGGCTTCCTGCTGCGCGCTCACGTACGCGAGGGTTCCTCCCGCGGCGCCATGCCACGAGCGATTCGCGCGCTGCCTTCGGGCAACTCACTCGAAGCCATGATGTTCAATTTCCGGGCGTCCGAGGTGCGGATCGACTACGTGCAGCACGCGTTGAGCGCCATGATCCACTACCGGCAACTCTTGAGCGCCCGGTCACTTCCGGCCGCTCAGGTCGCGCCATAAGCGGGACCTTGGACGACGCGGTCTCCCGTGCGGCGGAGCAGACCTTGAATCAGGCGAACGTGAAGCGCTCGCGCAGGGACTGCTCGGACGTCTGCTCGAGAAGAACCGTCAGCGTGTCACGATCGAGGATCGTGATCCGCTGGTAAGCGAGATCGGGCAGTTCGAGCTCCAGACGGTAGAGCTCCACCGGGCCGCGAAGGATCTGCCGCACGTAGGCGGTGCCACCCTGGTCGAGGTCGTCCTGGATCGAGGCGAGGATCCGGCGGACTCGATGAGCTTGCCGGGCACGCGGATCTCCGTACAGCTCGTACGTCCGCCCCTGATGCCCGATGCGAAAGCTGCCTTGGATTCTCGCCCTCGTCATGACCGCTATCCTAAAGCGCCATCCTATCGGAGCCCCTTACCCCCCGCAACCGCGGGAGTGACCCGTGCACGGAGCTCGTCGAGGAGCCGTCCGTAGCGGTCGAGCGACCGTCGGGGGCCCCCCAGCAGCTCGACTCCCACGCCACAAACCGCGCGGCGGCGGTTCGTACCGCGCTCGAGCTCGACGCGGGTCCAGCGGGCCCGACCGACGAACTCGAGTGGGCGAGGTTCTTCGGGCAGGTGAAGTCGCAAAAGCAGCCTCGTCCCGACGGAAGGCGCGTTCTCAGCGCGCAGGCGCAGACCGAAACGCGACAGATCGACCGTCCGGTCGTCCTCGCTGGCCTGGAAGCACATCTCTCCCGTGACGGGGTCGCGCACCGGATCCATGGTCTCCATCGTCACTCGAAACGACGCCGGGAAGCGTAGGGCCCGGCGTCGGGTGGAGCGGGTCCCGAACTCGTGCGCGACGCGACGCTCTTCCGGCTGCGCGGGCTCGCGGGGGAGCGGGATTTCCGACCAGCCAGCTTCGGAGCCTGGAGTAAGTGGCCCCTCCGGAGGTGGTGTCTCCGGCGCCGGAACCCCGGTTCGGCCAGGCTCTTGCTTCTCGTTCATGCGCCCCTCCTCCTGCTTCGTTTAGCTGTTCGGAGGCGCTGAGAAGGGGCTTGAGCGGACGGGGTCCCTTGGATCAGGAACGGAGCCCCATCGCGCGGTCGAGCCTCTGCTGAAGCTCGCGCAGGATGCCGCCCGGCTCCGGGGTTGGAAGGCGCTTCCCACCGAGCTCGACGACGGGTCTCACCCCTCGCACGGCGTTCGTGACGAAGACCTCACGCCAGGACTCGAGCTCGGAGAGGCGGGGCGCGCGGTGGCGAACGGGAAGGCCGAGCTCGGTGGCGGTCTCCAGAACGAGCCGCCGGGCGATTCCGGGGAGAGCCACAGAGGTGGGCGCCGTCTCGAGCCCTTCGGCGCGCACGATGAAGAAGTTCGAGCGCGTCGTCTCGAGGAGCCGTCCACGTGAACCGAGGCGCACCGTCTCCCCTTCCGCTTCCCGTTCCGCCCACTCGAGCACTGCACGGGCAGTGTGCTTCACCGCAACCGGACTCCAGGAGAACCGCATGCAGGGGAGCTGAATCCCCGTCTCCCTCTCCCGACGCAAGCCGGGGGGGAGTGGGTCCAGCGTCACCATCCGGAAGCCATCCTCGACAACGATTCGCGCGACGCCGTCGTCCTGCCCCGTGTGACGCAGTACGGCGTGGACCCCCGCCTCGAGGTCGTCCGGAGGGTCGGGGAGCCCGAGGAGCCGACAGCCCCGGCCGAGGCGCTCGAGATGAAGCTCGAGGAGCGGCACGCGGCGGCCGGTCACCCGCATCGTCTCGAACAGTCCCACCCCGTGGAGGACGCCGCGGCTCAGCGCGGAGACCCGCGGGTCCTCTTTGCACACGAGACGCCCGTCGAGCCAGATCCCGCCGGGTGTTCCCTGCTGTGCGGGCGTTGGGTTCCTCATGGCGGGCTCGGCCACAGCGACCCGAACGCCGCCGCCTTGTGCCGTGTCTCTTCCAGCTCGGCTTCGGGGTCCGAGTCCGCAACGATCCCCCCGCCGACGTGAAGCGAGAACCGCGATCCCGTCGCGATCCCCGTGCGGATGGCGATCGAGAGATCGAGTTCCCCGCGTGCGTCGAGGTAGCCGATGGCGCCCGTGTAGACCCCGCGCCGCGACGGCTCGAGGGTTTCGATGATCTCCATGGCCCGGATCTTGGGCGCTCCCGTGATCGAGCCCCCCGGGAAGGTCGCCCGCACGAGCCCGAGTAGATCATCCGGGTCCCGCAACACTCCTTGCACGGATGACGCCATATGGTGTACATTCGGAAAGCTTCGCAGTGCTGCCAGGCGAACGACGCGAACGCTGCCGGTCCGGCAGACCCGGCCGAGATCGTTGCGTTCGAGATCGACGATCATCACGTGCTCGGCGCGGTCCTTGGCGGACGAGAGCAGCTCCTTCGCGAGCCAGCGGTCCTCCTCGGGAGTTCGCCCGCGCGGCCGCGTGCCCTTGATGGGGCAGGTTTCCACCCCCCCGCCGACGACGCGGAGGAAACGCTCGGGGGAGTTGGAGACGACGACGTGGTCCCCGGCATCGAGATAGGCGCAAAACGGGGCGGGCGCGCGCCGGACGAGCTCGGAGTAGACGAGGGGGAGCGCCTCGGCGGATACCCCGTCCGCGTCGAGTCGTCTCGAGAGGTTCACCTGATAGACGTCGCCGGCGCGGATCCACGCGCGAACGGCTTCCACCGAACGGCGGTAGTCGGCGTCGGCGGTGTGAGCCCGGGGAACGGGGAGCGTCGGGGTCCCCCGAGCCTCGGGAACGGCCGAGGCCCAGCGGACGCGCTCCTCGAGGCGTTGCACGGCCTTCGCGCTGCTTCCAACCACCCGCCCGACTCCGGTCTCCGCGTCGTAAAGGTAGAGTGCCCGGTGCCCCGCGAGGCAGACTTCGGGAACGGACGGGAATCCGCGTGCCGCAAGCTCGGGGATCCGCTCGAACGCCCGTCCGAGGTCGTAGGCCAGATGTCCGATCAGCACCTGGGCCAGGGGTCGGCGGTCTTGAGCCGGCTCGAGCCAGCGGAGGGCATCCCTGAGAGCCTCGAGCCCGCCCCGGAACTCCACCTCCGGATCAGCCGTTAGTAGCGAGACGGAGGGACCTGCGCGCCCGGGCGGACTTCCCCAGCCTTCCGGGGCGGCTGCGTCGAGCGCCCGGACACCCGCTTCACGCGGGAGGGGCTGGAGGAGCCGGTGAGGCGGCAGTCCCTCGGGAAGCTCGCGGCTGAGGAGCTTCGGCACGGCGGCCCATCGTAGCGAACCCCGAGAGGGCGTCGTGTCAGCCGGCGCGCGCTAGTTAAGTGGGGGCATGTCTCGAGTGAGAGGCGAGGACAACGTCCAGCGGGGACGGCGCGTTCGGATCGAAGGGGTTCGAGCGGTCCTCGAGGCAATCCGAGCGGGGCGGCGTGAGGTTCGCACCGTGATACTGGCCGAGGGACCCGGCAGCAGTGGGACCCGGGAGCTCGAGGCGCTTGCGCGAACGAGGGGGATTCCGGTCTGCGGCGGCCGGCTAAGCGGCCTTCGGGCTGCGGCGGAGGCCGATCCCTTTCCCGAAGAGCCTTTTGAGGCGCTCCTTGTGGACGAGCGCCCCCGGTTTCTGGTGGCACTGGATCGGGTCACGGACGTCGGGAACCTGGGATCGATCGCCCGGAGCGCAGAGTATGCGGGGGCCACCGGTCTCGTCCTGGAGCACCGCCGCGCTCCCCCGGTGGAGCCGGGGGCGCTTCGCGTGAGTGCCGGGGCGCTGGAGTACCTTCGTGTGGGACGGACCCCCCGTCTTAAGAGCGCGCTGGAACTGGCGTCTCGCGAGGGGATCCGTGTGTTGGCTGCCGAGCCCGGGGGGTCTCCCATCGATCGGGTTGGGTCGGACCTGCTGGAGGGTGAGCTCATCGTTGTTTTTGGCAGCGAAGACAGGGGGATTCGAGGGCCCGTGCGGGAGCTGGCCGAATGCCGGGTCGGGATCCCCCTCGAAGGTCGGGTCGGCTCGCTCGGGGTTGCCGCTGCGGCAGCCTACCTGCTCCTTCGGATCGCGGAGGTACGCCGGTCCGCCGGGCTGGCATGAGGGCCCTCGATGCCGTAGTTTCCCCGCCGCCGGGAGTGCAACCCGCACAGGGGAGGGGTGGGTGCGGCCCGGCTCTGTGGTGCTGGCACACGGGGAATCTGTAGATATACTTGGCAGTTGCGCTGGCGTAGCTCAATCGGTAGAGCAGCTGACTTGTAATCAGCAGGTTGGCGGGTTCGAATCCCCCCGCCAGCTCCGAGGGTGGTCTGGTTGGCTTCCGGGTCTCGGCGCAGGCCCGGTTATGCTCGAGGGTAAACAAATCTAGTCCGCGGCGAAGTGCTCAACTCGCGGAGACGGGTTCCTGCACCGTGGCGTCGTGTACCCGCTTCGAGGGGGGTAGTGAACACCGAAATCGGGGAGAGGTACCGAAGCGGTCAAACGGGACAGGCTGTAAACCTGTTGGCGCAAGCCTTCGGAGGTTCGAATCCTCCCCTCTCCACCAGTCGAGCGCAACACGCGGAACGATCAAAAGAGGCTTCAAGCGGGAATAGCTCAGTTGGCTAGAGCACGAGCCTTCCAAGCTCGGGGTCGCGGGTTCGAGTCCCGTTTCCCGCTCCAGTGCATCTCGTACATAGCGTGTCGGGGGATCGGATCGCCCACGTAGCTCAGGAGGTTAGAGCGCATCCTTGGTAAGGATGAGGTCGGCGGTTCGACTCCGCCCGTGGGCTCCAGCCACAGGCGGCTGGGACGGAGGATCGGGAAGGAACAGGCATGGCGAAGAAGAAGTTCGAGCGGACGAAGCCGCACGTAAACGTGGGGACGATTGGGCATGTGGACCACGGGAAGACGACGCTGACGGCGGCGATCACGCAGCTTCAGAAGCAGAAGGGGCTGGCGGACTTTGTGTCGTTCGATGAGATCGACAAGGCGCCGGAGGAGCGGGAGCGGGGGATCACGATTGCGACGGCGCACGTGGAGTATTCGACGGAGGCTCGGCACTACGCGCACGTGGACTGTCCGGGGCACGCGGACTACGTGAAGAACATGATCACGGGGGCTGCGCAGATGGACGGGGCGGTGCTGGTGGTGAGTGCGGCGGAC